>JADBKC010000127.1 GCA_014896555.1 Caryophanales bacterium
TTTTGCGCAAATGCTCATTCGTCACATGTGTGTACAACTGAGTAGACGATAAATGAGAATGGCCCAGCAATTCCTGAACCGCCCGCAAATCCGCCCCATTATTCAACATATGCGTTGCAAAGGTATGCCTTAACATATGAGGATGAATTTTTCCTGATAATGATGCTTTTTTCATGACTTGTTCTAAAATATGCCGGATGCCCCTAGGCGTCAATGGTCCACCACGGGCATTCACAAATAAGACGGAATGTTGATGGTCGCTTTTTTGGGTAAGTATGCTTCTAGATTTTTGTATGTATCGATTGATTGCTTCTTCCGCAAAACTGCCAAAGGGAATGTATCTTTCTTTTTTTCCCTTTCCTTTCACTAAAAGTGTACATAATTCGAAATCAATATCTTTCATTTGAATGTTTGCACACTCGCTTACGCGAATTCCAGTGGCATATAAAAGTTCCAGCAACGCTTTATTTCGGATGGCAAGGGGCTCCTCGCCTTCACAAGCAGCAAATAAAGCCTGCATCTCTTCTTCATAAAAAAAGTCAGGCAGCCTTTTTCCTTTTTTAGGCTGGGATACAAGCAAAAAAGGATTTCCAGTAGTCTTATTTTCTCTTTCTAAAAAGCGATAAAAACTTCTTAAACTGGAAATTTTTCTAGAAACGGTCGTTCTAGCCATTTGCTCTTCATATAACTTCGTCAAAAAAAGCCGGGCATCTATATATTCCACATCCTCGACCTTTTTGATACTTTGCTCAATCATGAACTTATAAAACTGCTCGATATCACGGCGATAATTGTCAATCGTATATTCGGAGTAGTTTTTTTCTATTTGCAAATATTGCAAAAAAAACTTTAACTCATCTTCCATTCTGAACACCTCTCAGGGCTACTAAATAGTAACATAGATCAGCAGCCCTTGCAATGTTTCTACAAACTTTTCACAAAGTTGTGAATTGTTTCTAACGCTCGATGAGCATATTGCAAATTTCTTTCTTTCTTATCACGAATTTTCTTTGGAAGAGCCGGGAACAAACCAAAGTTCGCATTCATCGGTTGAAAATGATCTGGATTCGCGGTCGTAATATAATGAGCCATGCTGCCAATCGCCGTAGCGGGAGGAAATTCCACAGGATCCAAGCCTTTAGCTAGTCTTGCAGCGTTCAATCCTGCTACCAAACCGCTAGCCGCTGATTCTACATACCCTTCTACTCCTGTCATTTGTCCAGCAAAGAATAACGTGTCCCGATTTCGAAATTGATAAGTTGCTTTTAGTACTTTCGGCGAGTTAATAAACGTATTTCGATGCATGACACCATAGCGGACAATTTCAACATTTTCTAATCCAGGTATTAAGCGGATAACTTCTTTTTGCGGCCCCCATTTCATATGAGTTTGAAAGCCAACAATATTATACAATGTCCCAGCAGCATCATCCTGCCTCAGCTGCACGACAGCAAATGGGCGTTTATTTGTACGAGGATCTTCCAATCCAACTGGCTTTAATGGACCGAACAGCAGCGTCTTTTTCCCTCTTTGAGCCATCACTTCCACCGGCATGCAGCCTTCAAAATATTTTTCTTCTTCGAACTCTCTTAGTGGAACAGTTTCCGCTGCTAATAACGCTTCGTAAAAACGGTCAAATTCTTCTTCCGTCATTGGGCAGTTTAAGTACGCCGCTTCCCCTTTATTATAGCGGGATTTTAAATATACTTTGTCCATATTGATGCTGTCCTTCTCAATGATTGGAGCCGCAGCATCATAAAAATAAAGATAATCTTCGCCGGTCAGCTCTTTCAATTTTTCTGAAAGCGCTGGGCTTGTCAGCGGACCGGTCGCTATCACAGTGATGCCTTCCGGTATTTCTGTCACTTCTTCCATAACGACAGTAACGTTCGGATGATTTTTCACTCGATTTGTCACATTAGCTGCAAATTCATGGCGGTCGACTGCAAGAGCTCCTCCTGCAGGCACTCGACAATCATCAGCAGAACGAATGATGACGGAGTTAAGTGCCCTCATTTCTTCTTTTAATACGCCGACTGCATTTGTAAGAGTATCGGCGCGTAAAGAGTTAGAACAAACTAGTTCCGCAAATTTATCAGTATGATGGGCCGGTGTTTGTTTGATCGGCCTCATTTCATAAAGATTGACCTTTATTCCCCGTTCTGCGATTTGGAATGCGGCTTCGCTTCCGGCAAGTCCGGCTCCTACTACATGTACTGTTTGTGTCATTCATAATGCCTCCTGATAGATGGACCTTCTCATTTTATCATTACTTTACCCCGTATGGATTTTACAACAGCTGAACCGTCAATAAAAGTGTTTTGCCTATCATAAAGAAAGAGTGAGCGACTTTGCCCACCCTTCCGTGATCTTATTGGAATTATAGCATTCCTCACACGAGGCTGTTTTTACATGCTGATTTTGTTGCAGGCATTTGCCATTTTGAACCGAAAAGACTAAGAGCACCCACAATCATTCTTTGCAGCATGCATCCATTTATTGTTGAGGTTGTTCTTTATACTCACACTGTGTACATTGAACTTGCACACCTTTTTTTAATTTTTTTTCTATTAAAAGTCCTTCGCATTTCGGGCATTTACGATCAATCGGTTTATCCCATGAAAGAAAATCGCAATCCGGATAACGGTCGCATCCGTAAAAAATCCGGCTCTTTTTGCTTTTTCTTTCTATTATATTCCCCTTATGGCATTTCGGGCATTTCACTCCGATTTCTTTCACTATCGGCTTCGTATTTCGGCATTCCGGAAAATTGCTGCAGGCCATAAACTTTCCGTATCTGCCCATTTTAAATACCATAGGGCTTCCGCATTGTTCGCAATTTTCCCCGGCATACTCATCTTTTATTTCTACTTTTTTCATTTCTTGTTCTGCTTTATCCAAGTGTTTTTCAAAGCCTTTGTAAAAATGATCAATGACTTTGATCCACTCTACTTTTCCTTCTTCGATTTCATCCAATTCCTTTTCCATATTGGCCGTAAATTCCACATCTACAATTTCTGAGAAAAACTCAAGCAATAATTCATAGACAATTTCGCCAAGCTCTGTGGGAACAAAGCGTTTATTTTCTAATGACACATAGCCTCTTTTTTGAATCGTATCAAGAGTAGGAGCATAGGTGGACGGCCGTCCAATTCCAAGCTCCTCCAGCGTTTTTACTAAACGAGCTTCCGTATATCTTGGCGGTGGTTGTGTAAAATGCTGTACAGGTTCAATTTTTTCCGAATTTACTCTATCATCTTTTTGTAAATCAGGCAACCAATTTTCCTTTTCTTCTTTGTTATCGTCCGTTCCTTCCACATAAACTTTCATAAATCCCGGAAATTTTATTTTGGATCCATTTGCCCGAAACACGACCCCATTTTGCAGAAGATCGACACTGATGGTATCCATGATCGCTGGAGCCATTTGACTGGCTACAAAACGTTCCCAAATCAGCTTATACAGTTTAAATTGGTCTCTGGTTAAATATTCTTTTATTTTCGCCGGCTCTCTAAATGTGCTGGTAGGCCGAATCGCTTCATGGGCATCTTGAGCATTGGTTTGTTTTCTTTCTTTTCGCTTTTCCGTTGGAGTATAGTTTTTTCCAAAATGGTTTTCTATATACTGTAAAGATTCTTTCTGAGCCACTTCCGATATACGTGTCGAATCGGTTCTCATGTACGTAATCAAACCGACCGTGCCTTCTTTTCCCAGATCAATCCCTTCATAAAGCTGCTGGGCGATCATCATCGTTTTCTTCGCCCGGAAATTCAGCTTTCTAGCAGCCTCTTGCTGTAAAGAAGAGGTAGTAAAAGGTGGAGCAGGATTTCGTTTTCTTTCTTTTTTCGTAACGTTATGAACCGTAAATTCTTTCCCATTGAGTTTCGCTAAAATTTCGTTTACTTGTTCTTTTGTTTTCACATCCTGTTTTTTTCCATTTATCCCATAAAATAAAGCTTGAAAACGATCGCTATTTTTTCGAAAGACTGCTTCGATCGTCCAATATTCCTCCGGCTTAAAATTTTGAATTTCTTTTTCTCGATCGATGATCAGTCGAAGTGCAACCGATTGAACTCGGCCTGCACTCAATCCTTTTTTTACTTTTTTCCAAAGGAGCGGGCTGATTTTATAACCGACGAGGCGGTCCAGCACCCTGCGCGCTTGCTGGGCATCCACCAAATCCATATTGATAGGACGTGGATGTTTGAAAGATTCCTTAATGGCATCTTTTGTGATTTCATTAAAAACCACCCGGCAGTCAGAGTCCATGTCAAGGTTTAAGCTATGAGCCAGATGCCATGCTATGGCTTCTCCTTCGCGGTCCGGGTCAGCCGCCAGATAAACTTTTTTTGCTTTTTTGGCAGCTGATTTCAGTTCTTTTAAGATAGCGCCTTTTCCACGAATGGTAATATATTTTGGTTGAAAACGATTCTTTATATCAACTCCCATTTGGCTTTTAGGCAGATCGCGGACATGCCCCATGGAAGCCTTTACTTTATATTTTTTCCCCAAATATTTTTCAATGGTTTTTGCTTTTGCTGGGGATTCCACTATTACGAGATAATCTGACATTGTGTAAACCTCCCCTAACGGGTAAAAATGGAAACATTCATACGAAAGATAAACCCACTGATTAGAGGCATCTTCCGTTAGAATGTTTTCTCTCTTTTTCAGTTTTCATAATTTTGGAAACTTGTTTACAAGTATTCTGTTGGACAATGTATAACAGAATGAAAAGAAATGCAACCTTTTTACATAAAAAATCTGTTTTTTCATTCTTAATCCGTTGTTGATGAAAAGATTCATACTTTCTTTTTTATGTTAAGACCTTTTTCTTTGCTCTTATTTAGAAAGCCTTTATAATATCTTCGGCGTTTCTAACGAGATGAGCTCCATCCGCTAATAAATCATGCGTTCCATCCGAAAGGGGATCAAAAATGGAACCGGGTACTGCAAATACTTCTTTTCCTTGTTCCAATGCATGCTGAACAGTAATAAAAGATCCGCTCCGCTTTCCTGCCTGTATAACCACTGTACCGATCGTCATACCGCTGATGATTCGATTTCGTTCTGGAAAATGCCACTTTTTCGGTTTCCTGTTCGGCGGATATTCTGAAATTAAAAGCCCTTTTTCCGCAATAAGTTTAGCTAAAGGTGCGTTTTCTTTCGGGTAAAGATGAAAAAAGCCGCCGCCAAGTACAGCAATGGTTTTCCCGCCAGCTTGTAAGGCCTCTTGATGGCTGAATGAATCAATACCAGCGGCCAAACCGCTGACAATAATAAATTCTTTCTCTACTAAAGGCGGTATAAACTTGGAGATAACTTTTTTTCCATAATCATTTCCTTTTCTGGAACCAACAAACGCAATTTTCTTCTCGTCCGATAGTATCTGGGAGTCGCCTACTGCATAGAGGCCCCAAGGCGGTGTGGGGATTTGCTTTAACGAGTTTGGATAGTTAGAATCATATATGGGGAAAAACTGAATTTGACAGCTTTCATAAATATTCAGCCATTGATTCATATCAAAGGAATGGATTTCTTGATAAATCTGATGAGATTTTTCCAAGGGGATGGACAATACTTCGCTGAAATGGCGCGCAGAATAAGAATAGAAGTGTTTCAAAGAAGGATCAGCCTTTAACAGCCGAAAGGTTTTGTTCCAAGTCATCGACGGACAATGTGATAAATGAAACAGTTTTTTTGACAATTCATCCATAAAAGCCCTCCTTTGCAGGATCATTATTAAGCGGAGACAACTGCCCGTAATTGCTCGATTGGCTCATTCACAGGGACCGTTTTACAAAATGGGATTCAAACATTATGGTACATACAATGAAACATGCGAAAACATAATTTTTACTAATTAAAGGCGGAAACAGCCTTGTCCTTAAAAGAGATCTTCTCTTGCCGCCTATTGAACTGGACAAGCCGTTGAGGCTTTTCAGCAACCTTGTATGAACGTCGCTTTTGCCCAACGGCTAAAGAACACAAGTATATTGGCAGAAAAGGATCATTTGTTTAAAACAGCTCCATTTTGATCAATGGGTTTTACATTGTTCATATAGTCCTGCCTCTTTAATGGATTCAATCAATGTTTCTCCTATTTTTGCTGGCGTTTCCGCCACTTTAATGCCGCATTCTTTCATCACGCGGATTTTTTCATCCGCTGTACCTTTGCCGCCGGAAATGATCGCACCAGCATGCCCCATACGTTTTCCTGGAGGCGCTGTCCTTCCGCCGATAAATCCGACAACTGGCTTTTTCATATTGTCTTTTATCCAACGAGCTGCATCCTCCTCTGCGGTACCGCCGATTTCTCCGATCATAATGACGGCATACGTGTCGGGATCTTGGTTGAACTCTTTTAAAACATCAATAAAGTTCGTTCCGTTGACAGGGTCTCCTCCGATCCCGACTGCTGAAGATTGGCCGATACCAGCTTGTGACAATTGGTGCACCGCTTCATATGTTAAAGTCCCAGACCGGGAAACGACGCCGATATGTCCTTTTTTATGAATATATCCAGGCATAATGCCAATTTTGCATTCTTCCGGCGTAATAACACCTGGACAATTGGGTCCAATTAGCCGCGTTTTCTTGCCTTCCATATAGCGTTTCACTTGAACCATATCCAAAACAGGAATATGCTCAGTGATGCAGACGACCAATTCCAATTCGGCGTCCACTGCTTCCATAATAGCATCAGCAGCAAAAGGTGCAGGTACATAAATAACAGATGCGTTTGCTCCATTGGATTCCACGGCTTCTTTCACAGTATTAAATACGGGGACCCCTTCTATTTCCGTTCCGCCTTTGCCAGGAGAAGTGCCGCCCACAATTTTCGTACCGTATTCCAGCATTTGTTTTGTATGGAATCGAGCAGTAGATCCAGTAATACCTTGAACGATAACTTTTGTCTCTTTATTCACAAATACACTCATTTTTTTCCCGCCTTTCTTAACCTACTTGTTCCACTATTTTTTTGGCCCCATCCGCCATGGATTCTGCAGCTATAATATTTAGACCAGATTCATTTAATATTTTCTTGCCTAGATCCACATTGGTTCCTTCTAGACGGACCACAAGCGGAACTTGCAAGCCAATTTCTTTAGCGGCTTCCACAATCCCCGTAGCGATGATGTCGCATTTCATAATGCCTCCAAAAATATTGACAAAAATTCCTTTCACATTGGGATCAGATAAGATAATCTTGAAGGCTTCCGTTACTTTTTCAGCCGTAGCACCGCCTCCAACATCGAGGAAATTGGCAGGTTCACCGCCGTAATATTTAATAATATCCATGGTTGCCATAGCTAGTCCCGCTCCATTTACCATACAACCGATATTTCCATCAAGTGAAATATAGCTTAAATCATATTTAGAAGCTTCGATTTCTTTTGGATCTTCTTCATCTAAGTCGCGGTATTCAAGAATATCTTTATGACGGTATAAGGCATTGGAATCAAAGTTAAGCTTTGCATCCAGCGCCATGACTTTTCCATCGCCAGTCACGACAAGCGGATTAATTTCAGCAATAGAACAGTCTTTTTCAACAAATACTTTGTAAAGACCCATCA
>JADBKC010000128.1 GCA_014896555.1 Caryophanales bacterium
ATGACGAATGCTTATGAAGAATATATGAAACAATTAGTGAAGCCGATGAGGCAGGAATTGGTGGACGCTGGTTTTAAAGAGCTTTTAACACCGGAAGAAGTCGTTCGTTTCATGGACCAGGCAGAAGGAACGACATTAGTATTTGTGAATTCTATGTGCGGCTGCGCTGCGGGACTGGCTCGTCCAGCAGCTATTGAAGCGATCGCAGCGACAGAGAAAAAGCCGGATCATTTGGTGACGGTTTTTGCTGGACAAGATCGGGAAGCTACGGCAAAGATGCGAGAATATTTTACAGGATATGAGCCATCATCGCCGTCCATGGCCCTATTAAAAGGCAAAGACGTCGTTCATTTTATTCCACGGGAAGATATTGAAAACCATGAGGTTGAAGACATCGTTACGAATTTAACGAATGCATTTCATCAGTTTTGCGATTAATGGAGAGAGGATGTCGGACAGGCATCCTTTTTCACTTCCCAATCGTTTCGGGATGTTTGAAAATCTTCAAGAGAATACAAATCGTTTACTTTTTTCAATGATTATTCCGTTGAAGACGGAAAAAATCTAGTGAATGCAATGGATGATAGGGGGATGAAAACATATCCCCTCAATTGTTTACTACAGGAGGCTCTTCATGTCAGAAATTATTCAGGACATCGCTCAGACTTATGCACAATTTTTTGAATGGGACATGTGGATGGAAGTTTTAACAGATCCCGTAAGCTGGGGACTGATCGGTACTCTCGTCGTTTTAGAGGGGCTCCTCTCTTCCGACAACGCTTTAGTATTAGCCGTGATGGTTCGCCATCTTCCAGGTGCCCAAAGAAGAAAAGCGCTTTTTTACGGACTGATTGGTGCTTATCTTTTAAGATTTATCGCCATTGGGATCGGCGTTTATTTAATTCGATTATGGTGGATAAAAGTACTTGGAGCCCTTTATCTTGCTTGGTTGTCTATTCATTACTTTGTCGAGAAGAAAAAGGGAGAAAAAGTCGATCAAGAAATTCGCGGGGTCAAGAAAAATGGCCTATTAATCAGGCTGTTTGGGCCATTTTGGGGTACTGTAGCAGCTGTGGAGATGATGGACGCCGCTTTTTCTGTAGACAGCATATTGGCAGCTTTCGGAATCAGTGAAAAAGTATGGGTGCTGTTGATTGGAGGAATGTTAGGAGTTCTCATGATGAGAGGAGTTGCCGGGTTGTTTTTGCAGCTTATTGATCGTATTCCAGAACTGGAAACAACCGCTTACGTCATCATCATTTTTATTTCCATTAAAATGCTCTTAAGTGTTATACATATTGAAATCGAGCATATTTATTTCTTCGCATTTGTTCTCATGTCTTTTATATTGACTTTTGCAACCCATATATTAAGAAAGAAATGATGGAACGAAATACCCTTTTGTCAGTGTGGTACAGAATGGGTGCATTAGAGAGATTGATAAAAAGAGGCGAAATGATGTATTTAACGATAAAAGAAACAGCGAACGATTTATCATTGCCGGAAAAGTATATCGAAAGCTTGATTCATCATAAAAGAATACGCGCTTTTTTTGACGGAGAACATTCTTTAATCTATAAGGATCAATTCAATACTCATTTAGAGCAAATGGAAAAATTAAAAAAACAGTTAGAAGAGTGGTACAATGAACCGATTCCGGAAGACTTGGATGTCAAAGATGAAGATTAGGTGATGGACGCGCGGCGAACTAGAAAATAGTATGGAAAATCATCATAAGGAGATGGATGAACGGCTGGAGATGGAATCATATTGTGGAAACTGTTCAAGAAGTTGGCTTACTCTTAGCTCTCCTATTCTATGATACAATGAAAGTAAGTTTAATAGGGGAGGGCGATGGCCATGAAACGTATCTTGATCATTTCTCTACTCTTTTTGCTACTATCTGTTTGGCCGCTTCACCCGCATACAAATGCCTCTATTACAGGCGTATTTCTAAAAAACTCTAATCTAGTAAACGAGATTAGACTTCGTTCGAAACATACATTGGGAGATATCGTTGTACTCCCTGAAAAAACAAGACAGCCAATAGAAGCGGAGAAAATGATCCGTCACTTGGATCATCTTCCTCCTGCTCTATTACAAAAAATAGATCAAGCAGGAATCAAGATTTATCTTTTTAATGGAAAATTGACTGACATCCCTACGGCTTCCTATTTAAAAGGGGAGAGTCCCCGAGGATATGCGAATCACAATGTGAAATGGGATAATGTCCCTGGCATAGGGGGATCGAAATGGGTGCTCGCCAAAATTGGATGCAGCGAAAGAGGAAAAGGGCACGGTTCTGTTAGTTTAGAACTTCATGAACTCGGACATTCTGTTGATCGCTATATTTATAACGATCCTTTCGGCGACTTGCGTTTCCATGCTATGTGGAAAAAAGAAGCTCCCGTTCTTTTTCCACACCAGTCTTATTTTATCGATTTTCAGGAAGAATATTTTGCAGAAACGTTCGCAATGTTTTATTTAAATAGCCAAACACGGGCAGCCTTGCGCCAACATGCCCCAGAGACGTATCACTATTTCGCAGATTTGGAAAAAAGCCATTTTTATGTTGCTGATATGTCTATATGATCAAAGTTAGGAAATGCGGGGACTCTTGAAAGGAACAAGATTTGATGGAAACGGTTCTAACGAATACCTATTTAAATGACACTTTCTTTTAATCCCTCTTTGTATGGGGATTTTTTTCTAATCATGACTTGTCTTTTGCTGCTGGAATCATAAAAAATAAACGCTTTCGTTGCCATAGGCAGTTATAACTGATCTTAATCTTGAATCAAGGTATTTTCCGATTAGACATGCTTTGGTACAATCGAATTGCAACAGGAAGAATCGAGGTGGAATTCTTGAAACAATATTTAGAGTTAATCGAACATGTATTAAACAATGGAATAAAGAAAGAGGACCGGACGGGTACAGGTACCATTAGTACATTTGGCTATCAAATGAGAATTTCTCTTGAGGATGGGTTTCCTCTCTTGACAACGAAAAAGCTTCATTTAAAGTCCATTATTTATGAACTGCTTTGGTTTTTGCGCGGGGATACGAATGTCCGCTATTTGCAGGAGCACGGTGTTAGGATTTGGAATGAGTGGGCCGATGAAAACGGCGATCTTGGACCGATATACGGTTACCAATGGCGTTCTTGGAGAGGTGCGGATGGCCAAACAGTGGATCAAATTTCTCAAGTGATAGAACAAATTAAAACGAACCCTAATTCGCGGCGTTTAATTGTCAGTGCTTGGAACGCGGCGGAAATTGAGAAAATGGCTTTGCCTCCATGCCATGCTCTCTTTCAGTTTTATGTAGCAGACGGGAAACTATCGTGTCAATTATACCAGCGGTCGGCAGACGTTTTTCTCGGTGTCCCATTTAATATTGCTTCTTATGCTCTTCTGACGATGATGATCGCTCATGTTTGCGGATTGAAACCAGGCGAGTTCATTCATACTTTTGGAGATGTTCATATTTACTTAAACCATCTTGAGCAAGTGAAGCTGCAGTTGACACGAAAGCCACGTCCGTTGCCGAAAATGATTTTAAATCCGGAAGTGAAAAATATTTTTGATTTTCAATATGAAGATTTTCAATTGGAAGGATATGACCCACATCCGCATATTCCAGGTGTTGTGAGCGTATGATTTCGTTAATCGTAGCGATGGACGAAAACGGCGTCATTGGCAAAGACAACCGACTGCCTTGGCGGCTGCCTGAGGATTTGAAGTTTTTTAAGCGGACGACGATGGGACATGTGATTGTCATGGGGCGAAAGACGTTTGAATCAATTGGCAAACCGCTTCCGGGCCGAATCAATGTGGTGCTGACCAAAAACCGCCGTTTTCGGGCGGACGAGTGCATGATTGTACATTCCCCTGAAGAAGTGCTGGCGATGAACAAACAGTACGATGAAATGTTTATTATTGGAGGAGCCGAAATTTTTCGTATCTTCCTTCCTCATGCGGAAAGACTGTATAGGACAAAAATCCACCACCATTTTGACGGTGATGCGTATTTTCCTGAATTGGACTGGAGCGAGTGGCAGCTTATGGAAACGACAAAAGGAATAAAAAACGAACAAAACCCGTACGATTATGAATTCCAGCTTTTTATCCGGTCATAAAAGATGCAGCGGTTTCTTCCGCTGCTTTTTTATTTTCTAAAACCATCTTTTCATGAAAACCGTATGGATAAGTCTGATCAAAATAGAATTCAAATAAAGTTTCATTATTTTTATAAAATTTTTAAAATACTTGATTTTGCGATCATTGTGCTTCATAATTTTAATACATAACAGCGTTTGAGCAAAAAAGAAATGGGGGGAATTTTTTGTGAGAATGAAGTGGAAAGGGATTCTAATTGCAGGACTGTTTAGCACCCTGCTTTTAAGTGGATGCGCAAGCAAAGACACGAGTGCTGGAAAAAATGGGTCAAAACAAGAGAAAACGTATTCTATTGGCGTAACGCAGATTGTGGAGCATCCTTCTTTAAACAACGCGTTTAAAGGATTCAAGAAAGCACTGAAAGATGAGGGGATTTCGGCCAAATATGATGTGCAGATTGCGCAGGGAGATCAAAATAACAATCAGACGATTGCCAACAATTTTGCGAGCGAAGGCGTCGACTTAATTTTTGCCAACTCCACTCCTAGCGCACTAGGCGCCTTAAATGCAACAAAGGAGATTCCGATCGTTTTCACATCGGTATCGATCCCATCGGCAGCGGATTGGTCAAATCGATGGAAAAACCGGGAGGCAATATAACAGGAACAACGGATATGCATCCTGAAGCGATACCGAAAACCGTCCAATTTATGGCGGAGCAGTTTAAAGGAAAAAAAGTAGGCGTTATTTATAATGCCGGAGAGCCAAATTCAGTGGCGCAAATGAATCAAGTGAAAAAAGCGGCAAAAAAATACAAATTGAAACTTGTTCCCGTTACGGTTTCCACTTCGTCTGAAGTGAAGCAAGCGGCGGAATCGCTAGTCGGAAAAGCCGATTTGTTCTATATTTTCACGGATAACACAGTTGTCTCTGCATTAGAATCCGTCATCAAAGTGGCAGATGACCACGATATTCCGCTATTTGTAGGAGAACTAGATTCCGTCAAACGAGGAGGTTTCGCAGCTTATGGTTTTGAATATTATGATATCGGCTATGAGGCAGGGAAAATGGCCGCGCAAATTTTAAAAGGAGAAAAGAAACCAGGTGATATATCCGTTGAACCGCCGTCAAAGCTGAAATTAGTCATAAATGAAAAAGCAGCGAAAGCAATGAATATTCCAATCAAAGACGAGTGGAAAAAAGAAGCGGAATTGATTCAATAATGTTTGACAAGCGGCAAGATGAGCAGAACATTTTGCTTGACCGCTTCTCGGAGGGATGAACATGTTTACATCTTTGTTTGGGTCTGTGGAAGCAGGCGTCATTTACGCCATCATGGCATTAGGAGTATATATTTCTTTTCGAATATTAGATTTTCCTGATTTAACGGTTGACGGAAGCTTTGTGACTGGAGGCGCAATCGCTTCCGTCATGATTGTTTCCGGAATAAACCCATTTGTGGCGACAGGTTGTGCCTTTCTTGCTGGCTTTCTAGCTGGATGTATAACAGGCATTTTGCATACGAAAGGAAAGATTAATCCGCTGCTTTCTGGGATTTTAATGATGACGGCTCTTTATTCCATTAACCTCCGCATCATGGGAAAACCAAATGTTCCTTTATTGGCCGAAGACACGGTCATCACCCTTATTTCCAAGTGGTGGAATCATCTTGGCATTGATCAAGCGATCAGCCATTGGCTGGAATTAGCAGGTCTTGGCGCGTATGTTCCAAAAACATGGGGCATATTCATCATTATGCTAGTGTTGGCTTACTTTATGAAAAAACTGATTGATTGGTTTATGCGAACCGAAATTGGCTTAAGCATCCGTGCTGTTGGGGACAACGAAAATATGATCAAAAGCTTTTCAGCGAACACCGATTGGCTAAAAGTGCTAGGACTTGGACTGTCCAACGCATTTGTTGCTTTTTCGGGAGCATTGATCGCTCAATACAACGGGTTTAATGATATTGGCATGGGAATTGGAATGATCGTCATAGGCTTGGCGTCGGTCATTATAGGCGAAGCGATTATTGGCGACAAAACGATTATTCGAGCAACTTCGGCGGTTATTGTTGGTGCGATCATCTACCGCATCATTATTGGGCTTGCACTTCGAATACAATTTTTGGATACGGGGGATATGAAACTGATCACTGCTGCAATCGTAGTCATGGCATTAATTATTCCACAATTGATCGAAAAGTATAGAAGACACCAAATGAAGAAGCAGCGGATCCAAATGAGGATCATGTCAGCAACGAATCGGGGTGAAACAGATGCTGGAATTAAATCAAATCTATAAAGTTTTCTATGAAGGTACTCCCGATGAAAAAGTGGCGATACATCACCTTGATCTTCAATTGAAAAAAGGGGACTTTGTCACCATTATCGGCAGCAATGGAGCAGGAAAATCTACTTTAATGAATATCATATCCGGAAAGTTGGCTCCCGATTTGGGAGTTGTTCGTATAAATGGAGTCGATGTTACCCACGTTCCTGAACATAAGCGGGCAAGGAAAATCGGAAGAGTGTTTCAAGATCCTTTGGCAGGGACATCTCCGTCCATGACCATTGAAGAAAATCTCGCTATTGCTTACAATCGTACGAAAATGCGGACATTATCGTTCGGGGTGACGAAAAAGAGAAGAGAACTGTTTAAAGAAAAATTGGAAATGCTGGAACTTGGGTTAGAAAACCGGTTGCAAGCAAAAGTAGGACTCTTATCAGGCGGGGAACGACAAGCATTATCTTTGTTAATGGCTACATTTACGGAGCCCGAAATTTTATTGCTCGATGAACATACCGCGGCCCTTGACCCATCTAGAGCAGAACTCATCACCCATCTAACGAAAATGATTGTAGAAAAGTTTCATTTGACTACACTAATGGTGACGCATAATATGCAGCAAGCGATCGATCTGGGCAACCGCTTAATTATGATGGATAAAGGGCAAATTATTTTCGAAGCGGATGAAAAAGAAAAAAAGACATTAACAGTCGAAAAATTGTTAGAAGAATTCCAGAAGATAAAAGGCGAAAAGTTGCTTAACGACCGAACGATTTTGGCGTAAACAGATTGTGTTGATTTTCCTCTCGCTCTAGACGATGACGGTTCTTTTTTCCCATTCTTTTCAAAAAGAAATTTTTTTAAGTCATTATGCATTCTTTTAAGGTCCAAATGGAGTATAATAAATACAAACGGGTTAAAAGAGGATGATATTTTGATACTCAAATCGATTGAGTTTCAGACAAAGAAAGGCCAAAGGGTAAAAATCAGTGAAATTCCTGTATTGGAGGAGGATAGCCCTTTCTATATTGGCGTACGAATTCGTTTAGAGACCATGATGACCAGAATCTACTATGCCGACGATCCACGGCCATTCTATTCATTTCGTGATTACTTGAAAAAAGTTTTAAAATGGCCGGATTATGAACAACTATACGG
>JADBKC010000003.1 GCA_014896555.1 Caryophanales bacterium
CCATCATCCGTCGCCCGCCCGCTGCATGCACATTGACCATATCCACTCCAAGCCTCGCCAATCCTTTCATCGCTCGTTTGACCGTATTGGGGATATCATGAAGTTTTAAATCCAAAAAAATGCGATGATTCTCTGCTTTTAATGCTTCGATGATGGCCGGTCCATTTTGAAAATACAGTTCCATTCCCACTTTTACATACAATGGCTTCCCGGAAAACGGCGCCAAAAATGCTTTTGTTTGATTCCAATCGGGAAAATCAAGTGCCAATATAGGTTCTGTTTCCATGAGACTTCCAGCTCCTTCCCGTCAATTCGCTGATATGATCAATTCCTTTAGAAACCACATAGTCTTGCAGCTGATCAATGAGTTTCGGGCAAATCAACGGATCAACAAAATTCGCTGTGCCGATGGCCACTGCGCTGGCCCCCGCATAAAAAAATTCGAGAATATCATCGAGCGAGGAAATCCCGCCCATTCCAATGATCGGAATATGGACATGCTGGCTCACTTCATAGATCATCCGCACCGCAATCGGCTTGACAGCAGGTCCCGACAAACCTCCAGTGCCGTTTGCTAATAGTGCTTTTCCCGTATGGACGTCTATCCTCATACCCAAAAGCGTATTGATCATTGAAATACCGTCCGCTCCGCCATCTTCTACTGCTTTTGCTATTTCCACAATATTCGTCACATTCGGAGACAGTTTCACATATACCGGAACTTCTGATACTTCTTTCACTTTTTTCGTCAGTTCTTTTGCAATTTCCGGTACCGTCCCAAAAGCAATCCCGCCTGTTTTAACATTCGGACAAGAAATATTCAGTTCCAGCGCTTTCACATTATCCACTTTCGAGATGGCTTTCGCAACCGACACATAGTCTTCCATTTCCGATCCGGCGATATTGGCAATAATCGGAACATCAAATTGTGAGAGCCACGGAAGCTCATCGCTGATCACTTTTTTTAATCCTGGATTTTGCAGGCCAATAGCATTCAACATTCCCGAAGGGGTTTCTGCTACTCGCGGAGTCGGATTTCCAAACCTTGGTTCCGGTGTGGTCGCTTTGATCATAATCGCTCCCAGCTGATTCAAATCATATAACTGGCTGAACTCTCTTCCAAATCCGAAGCAGCCTGAGGCCGGCATCACTGGATTTTTCAACTCTAAACCTGGCAATTGGACATGCAATGGATTCACAATACAACCTCCCCAATTGGGAACACCGGACCATCGCTGCATACTTTTCGATATTCCGTTCCCTTTGGATCATTACTAGGATGGCAAACACAGGCAAAACAGGCTCCGATTCCGCAGCCCATCCGCTGTTCAAGGGAAACGAACCCACGATCGGCTGGATTCTCCTTTTCAAGAGCTTTCAGCATTGGAATCGGACCGCAAGCATATAAAACATCTCCTTTTACAGCAAACTGTTTGATGGCATCTGTGACAAATCCTTTTATTCCAAGCGAACCATCCTCTGTCGCCATATAGGTTTCACCTAAATCACAAAATTCTTCCATATAAAAAGCACTCTCTTGATTTTGAAAACCAAGAACATGAATGACATGAACATTTTTTTCTTTAAGTCGTCGCGACAAATCATAAAGAGGAGGCACTCCGATTCCCCCGCCGACGAGAACGGCGGTTTGGCCAGATTCGATCGCTTCCAACGGAAAGCCGTGGCCGAGAGGACCCAGGACATCGATTCTTTCCCCCGCTTTCTTTTCGGAAAGAAGTCGTGTCCCTTCCCCGCCCGCTCGATAAATAATGGTAAACTGTCCCAAATGTTGATGAACCGCAGCAACACTGATAGGCCGCCTCAAAAGGGGTGTGGTCACGCCGTTGATACGGAGATGAACAAACCTTCCCGGTTCGTCCATCTCCTGAACCAATTCGCCTTCCATTGTTAATTCATAAATATTCTTGGCAATTTGTTGTTGAGAAACAATGGTCATAAGCTCTTGTTTGATCACGCCATCACCGCCTCGATGTGTCCTTTCATTTTTGTTTTTGGCATAGCTTCCATCGAAAAAGTCATCGATTCCAGCACTCTCAATATCGCTTCCGCTGTATCCAGCGACGTTAAACATGGAATGCCGTTTTCCACCGCTTCACGACGAATTTTAAAGCCGTCGCGCTGCGGCTGCTTTCCTTTTGTCAACGTATTAATGATAAACTGCGCTTGTCCCTGACGAATGACATCCAATATATCTGGCTGTTTCGAGCCTATTTTTCCTACCGTTTCTGCTGCAATGCCTCCCATTTGCAAATATTTGGCTGTACCGCTTGTCGCAAGAAGCTTAAATCCAATAGCCGCAAATCGTTTGGCTAGTTCTAATGTTTCTTCTTTATCCTTATCCGCAACGGTCAATAAGATGGAACCTTTTTGCTGAATTTTGATTCCGGAAGCTAAGAGTCCTTTATAGAGCGCTTTTTCCAATGTGACGTCTTTCCCCATCACTTCCCCGGTTGATTTCATTTCCGGTCCAAGTGTTGTATCCACTTGGCGCAGCTTTGCAAAGGAAAAAACAGGAACTTTTACAAATACGCCCTTTTGTTCTTCAGCTAATCCTGTAGAATAACCCATTTCTTTTAAATTCGTTCCCAAAATGGCTTTTGTCGCCAAGTTTGCCATTGGAATATTCGTGATTTTGCTTAAAAACGGCACTGTTCGGCTTGAACGCGGATTGACTTCTAGAACAAACACATCCTCCTTGGTCACGACGTATTGAATATTCAGTAAACCGATAATTTTTAAACCTTTCGCTAATGTAATCGTATAATCGACGATTTTGTCTTTCTGTTCTTTCGTTAACGTTTGCGGTGGATAGACGGCAATGGAATCACCTGAATGGACGCCGGCACGTTCAATATGCTCCATAATTCCCGGGATGAGCACATCGTTTCCATCCGAAACGGCATCGACTTCGATTTCTTTTCCTGTTAGATAACGATCAATTAGCACTGGATGTTCTGGATTGATTTTGACAGCATTTTTCATGTAATGAAGCAATTCCTCTTCATGATAAACGATTTCCATAGCACGACCACCTAACACGTAAGATGGTCTCACAAGAACCGGATAGCCGATTTCAGCTGCGATTTTCACTGCTTCTTCTGCGGAGAAGGCCGTCTTTCCAAGCGGTTTCGGAATGTTGAATTGATCGAGTGCGATTTCAAACTTGTCGCGATCTTCCGCACGATCAATGTCTTCTCGAGATGTTCCTAAAATGTTGACTCCCCTCTCCACCAATGAATCTGCCAAGTTAATAGCCGTCTGTCCTCCGAATTGGACGATAACTCCTTCCGGTTTTTCCAAATCAATAATATTCATGACATCTTCAATCGTGAGCGGCTCGAAATAAAGTTTATCCGAAATGCTGAAATCAGTGGAAACCGTTTCCGGATTGTTATTAATGATAATCGCTTCATACCCTGCTTCTTGAATGGCCCAGACAGAATGGACCGTCGCATAATCAAATTCCACTCCTTGACCAATTCGGATAGGTCCAGATCCGATTACGACCACCGATTTCCGACTGGTGACAATCGATTCATTTTCTTCTTCATACGTTCCATAATAATAAGGAGTTTCCGACTCAAATTCGGCAGCACACGTATCGACCATTTTATAAACCGGGACAATCCCACATTGTTTTCTCCAGTCATATACTTCTTTTTCTGTTTTATTCCACAATTTTGCTATGGTCGCGTCGGCAAAGCCCATTTGTTTCGCTTTCTTGGTCTTTTCCACATCAAATGGATGGGATTTTAATATTTCTTCATAGGACACAATGTTTTGAAATTTCTTTAAGAAAAAGAGGTCGATTTTGCTCCATTCATGAATAGTCTCAATCGGAATTCTCCTGCGAAGGGCTTCGCCAATACAAAACAAGCGTTCATCATCTGCTGTGCGAATACGAGTCTCCAATGTTTGTCCATCCAGTCCAGCCAACTCTTTCCGTTCTAAATGGAATACATTGTTTTCTAGGGAGCGTATGGCTTTTAAGATGGATTCTTCAAATGTTCTTCCAATCGCCATTACTTCTCCGGTCGCTTTCATTTGCGTTCCAAGAATCCGGTTCGCTGATTCGAATTTATCAAATGGCCAACGCGGAATTTTAGAAACGACATAATCAAGCGCTGGTTCAAAACAAGCGTACGTTTTCCCGGTTACAGGGTTCTTTATTTCATCAAGTGTCAACCCAACAGCGATTTTGGCCGCCAATTTGGCAATCGGATACCCTGTTGCTTTTGAGGCGAGCGCCGACGAACGGCTAACGCGTGGATTCACTTCGATGATATAGTAATGAAAACTTTTCGGATCAAGCGCCAGCTGGACATTGCATCCGCCTTCGATCTCTAAAGCGCGAATAATTTTTAATGACGTATTGCGGAGCATTTGATATTCTCGATCGCTAAGTGTTTGGCTTGGCGCTACTACAATAGAATCGCCTGTATGAATGCCGACTGGATCGATGTTTTCCATGTTGCAGACAACAATGGCATTGTCATTGGAATCACGCATGACTTCATATTCGATTTCCTTATACCCGGCAATGCTTTTTTCTACCAAGCATTGATGAACCGGGCTTTTTTTCAGTCCTCCTGATACAATCTCAATGAGTTCTTCCTCGTTATGGCAAATTCCGCCGCCTGTTCCGCCAAGTGTATAGGCAGGACGAACAATGACTGGATAGCCGATTTTTTCTACAAAGGAATAGGCTTCTTCCAAAGTGTGAACAATCTCGCTTTCCGGAACTGGTTCGCCCAATTCTTTCATCAGATTGCGAAACAGTTCCCGATCTTCTGCTTTTTGAATGGCGGATAGTTTCGTCCCTAAAATTTCCACTCCGTATTGTTCTAATACGCCTTCTTTCGCCAGTTCGACAGCTAAGTTCAAGCCAGTTTGACCGCCAAGCGTGGGCAAAATGGCGTCAGGTCGTTCTTTTTGAATCACTCGGGTTACAAACTCGAGAGTTAAAGGCTCCATATACACCACATCGGCAATTTCAGTATCCGTCATAATGGTCGCTGGATTCGAGTTGACAAGAATGACGCGATAGCCTTCTTCTTTCAACGCCAAGCATGCTTGTGTTCCTGCATAGTCAAATTCTGCTGCTTGGCCGATAATAATCGGTCCGGATCCAATTACTAAAATGCTTTCAATATCTGTACGTTTAGGCATGGAGAGTCTCCTTTCCAACATGTTGATAGTCTTCCATCATGCGCATAAAACGATCAAATAACGAATTATCATCTTCCGGACCCGGTGAGGCTTCCGGATGGTACTGTACCGTGAAAGCCGGATAATCTTTGTGCTTCAACCCTTCGATCGTTCCGTCATTCAGAGCAATATGGGTGATTTCCAATCTTGTATTTTCAAGTGAAGCCTCATTTACGGCAAATCCGTGATTTTGGGAAGTTAAGGCGGTTTTTCCTGTTTCTAAATCTTTTACAGGATGATTGGATCCTCGATGGCCGAATTTTAATTTGAACGTATCTGCGCCGCAAGCTAATGCAAATAGCTGATGTCCCAGGCAGATGCCGAAAACAGGCACTTTTCCAAGCAGTTTACCGACGGTTTCAATCGCTTCAGGAACATTTTTCGGATCTCCCGGGCCATTGGAAAGCATCACACCATCCGGCTTATATCGAAGAATGTCTTCTGCAGTTGTATTGTATGGAACAACGACAACATCACAGTTTCGTTTGTTTAGCTCCCTTAAAATGCCGTGTTTCATCCCAAAATCCATCAGCACAACGCGAAATCCGCGGCCAGGGCTCGGGAATGGGGATTTAACCGATACTTGTTTTACTTGATCGGTTGACAGTTTCGTTTCTTTTAAGCGAGCGATGATGCGATCAGGAGATTCGTTTTCGGAAACAATCGCCCCTTTTAATGTGCCGTATCGGCGGATAATTCGCGTTAGTTTTCTCGTGTCCACCCCAGCTATTCCTGGGATGTCTCTATATTTCAAGTATTCATCGATCGCCCATTCACTCCGCCAATTGGAAGGAAAGTCCGCGGCTTCTTTTACGATCAATCCTTTTACCGCCGGATGGATCGTTTCAAAATCATCTCGGTTTATGCCATAATTTCCAATGAGCGGATAAGTAAATGTGACGATTTGACCGCAATAAGAAGGATCGGACAGCACTTCTTGGTAACCTGTCATCCCTGTCGTAAATACGACTTCTCCAATTGTTTCTTTTCCGCTTCCAAACCCTTCCCCGATCATGATGGTCCCATCTTCTAAAATCAGCTGTTTCTTCACGCGTAAACCCTTCCTTCCTGCCAAACAAGTTTTCCGTTTACGATGGTTGCTACTGGCCACCCTTTGCATTTCCAACCCGCAAACGGAGTATTCCGTCCTTTAGAAGCAAAATGTTTTGGCTCAATTTTCTTTTCCAAGTTCAAGTCAATGATCACAAGATCTGCGGGAGCTCCTTCCTCAAGCTTCCCATATGGCAAATGAAACACTTCCGCTGGTTTAATCGTCATCCAATCGACTAGCTGTTTTAACGTAAAAATGCCTGTTTGAACATATCGTGAATAAAGCAGCGGGAAAGCTGTCTCCAGCCCGACGATCCCAAATGGGGCTTTTTCAATCCCTGCTTGTTTTTCCTCTATTGTATGCGGAGCGTGGTCTGTTGCTATACAGTCAATGGTTCCATCTAAAAGCCCATTGATTAGAGCTTCACGATCTTCTTTGCTGCGAAGAGGAGGATTCATTTTATAATTAGCGTCTAACCCCGGAATGTCTTCCTCTGTCAACAGCAAATGATGAGGCGTCACTTCCGCCGTCACATGAATACCTGCTTTTTTGGCATCCCGTACAGCTCTTACCGATTCTTTCGTACTGATATGGCAAACATGGTAGTGGCATCCCGCTGCTTCAGCAAGCAGCACGTCCCTTGCGATATGTACCGCTTCACATACGGAAGGGATTCCTTTCAAATGATGTTTTTTCGCAAACGTGCCGTCGTGGACGACTCCTCCGAAAATTAAAGAATTCTCTTCGCAGTGGGCGACAATCGATGCTTGAACAGCCGCCGCCTTTTTCATTGCCAAAAGCATCATTCCTGCATTTTGAACACCAACCCCGTCATCGGTAAAGGCAAATGCCCCTTCTTTTTGCAAACTTTCAAAATCCGTCAGTTCCTTCCCCGCTTCATTGACAGTAATCGAGGCATAAGGGAGAACGCGCACATGAGCTTTTTCCTTTAACCGTGATTGCAATTCTTTCATCCGTTCCACCGTATCGGGAACCGGCTTTGTGTTCGGCATGGCGCAGACGGTCGTAAATCCTCCTCGGGCCGCGGCGAGCGTACCGGTTTCGATTGTTTCTTTCTGTTCTCCGCCCGGCTCGCGCAAATGAACATGGACATCGATAAAGCCAGGAGCAACCAAATTTCCTCCAGCGTCCAAAATAGTTTCGTCGAAAGCGGTCAGATGCTCTCCCATTTCGGCTATTTTTCCGTCTTCCACGCGAATATCGACGATTTTCATTTTCCCGTTTTTACAAAAAATATTGCCATTTTTGATCAGCAGCTTCATTGGCCATTCTCCCTCCCAACACTTCTTTTAAAACAGCCATGCGGACATAAACTCCATTTTCCATTTGCTTAAATATTCTTGATCTTCTGCATTCAACTAAACGATCATCGATTTCAACGCCTCGATTAACGGGAGCGGGATGCATGATAATGCTTCCCGGTTTCATTCTTTTCTCGCGTTCAACGGTCAGACCGTACAATTCGTGATATTCCTCTGTTGAAAAAGAGGTACGTTCATTATGACGTTCATGCTGAATTCTTAAAAGCATCAGCACATCCACCTCTGGAATCAAATCGTCGATCGCTGTAAATTCGCCTGAATACAAGTAATCCTCATCAAACCATTCTTTCGGACCTGAATAAAAGACTGTCGCTCCCAGCATCCTTAATGCCTCTGCATCGGACCGGGCAACGCGGCTGTGGCGAATATCACCGACAATTCCAATCTTCAACCCTTCAAAACTTCCAAACTCTTGCTGAATTGTAAATAAATCTAGCAAACATTGAGTCGGATGCTGCCCACATCCATCGCCAGCGTTTATAATGGGGATATTCACTTTTCCAATTAAGTGATGATAGTATTCATCTTCTTCATGGCGGATCACAACCGTATCAACTCCAAGAGATTCCAAAGTACGGACTGTATCATAAAGTGTTTCTCCTTTTAATACGCTGGAACTTCCCGCTTCAAACGGAATCACTTCAAGTCCTAATTTCCTCTCGGCCATCTCGAAACTGCTTTTTGTTCTTGTGCTCGGCTCAAAAAATAAGTTTGCGATAAAAGTTTGATTGTCAGGTTGCCAGCGGTAGCCTTTGCTAAAATAATTGGCTTGCATTAATATTAACAAAATTTCATCTTTATGCAAATCCTTAATTGATACTAAATTTTTCAACATGCGGTCCACTCCTTAAAATTTTGTTTTCAATCCTAAAGAGAAAGGTTTTTCTTTTAACGTTCGAATCATTTCAAAAATAATGTTTTTTTAGATATTTGTTTTTTTATACAGGCATAAAAAAACCTCTTTGCAGCTAAATGCCGACAAAGAGGTAAGCAAAATCATGCGCTCGCTGTTTGATACACCGTACCCATACCACAGCACTGTCATTCTTCCTTCCCTTTGTCAGCCTCTCTGGACTGCATTTAAAAGGGGATCTATTTAGTTTACAATCCGTTCGTGGATCGTTACTCTTTCGTTATCATCTACTTCTTCCAGCTCCACCACAATTTTTTCATGAGTAGAAGTAGGTATGTTCTTTCCGACATAATCCGCTCGAATGGGCAATTCCCTATGTCCTCTATCCACAAGAACCGCCAGTTGAATCTGAGCTGGACGACCCATATCCATTAAAGCGTCCATCGCAGCTCTCACTGTTCTTCCGGTAAAAAGAACATCGTCTACTAATATCACTTTCCGATCTGTGACATCCGTCGGGATATCCGACCCTTTTACCTGAGGCTCCTTATGGTCAGATTTATACGTGAGATCATCTCGATACAAGGTGATATCCAACTCTCCAACCGGAACACTCTGTCCCTCGATTTCCTCAATTTTTTTTGCTAGTCTGTTCGCAAGATAAATACCTCTCGTCCGGATCCCAATGAGTAGACAATTGTGAATCCCCTTATTTTTTTCGATGATTTCATGGGCAATTCGAGTCAGGGCTCTGCGTATTGCAGGCTGATCAAGCACGATTGCTTTTTGCAATGGACTCACCTTCTCTCTCTTTATTGGAAACGGCATAAAAAAACTCTCATCGTCAGGATGAGAGGATGCATTTCGAAAGTAAATCTTATCAATAGATTGCAAATCATTTCCGTTTCCTTCTCAGCCTCACGGGACTGTATTAAAGGTTCTTATTCATCTGCCATCATGATACTCTTTTCTATCTTGGATGTCAACCTTCCGATCGCAAAAAAGCAAGAATTTTAGAAAAATCATCCGGCAATGGAGCTTTAAATTCTAAATACTCGTCCGTTCTTGGATGAACAAAGCCAAGTACCTCAGCGTGCAAAGCTTGTCCTTCAATATTTAATGTTTTTTTAGGGCCATACTTCGAATCTCCGGCTAAAGGATGGCCGATGTATTTCATATGGACGCGGATTTGATGAGTCCGTCCCGTTTCCAACTCGCATTCAATCAAACTATATTGACGAAAACGTTCCAAAACTCGAAAATGAGTGACCGCATGTTTGCCGTTATCGACGACTGCCATTTTTTGCCTGTCTTTTAGGTCTCTGCCTATAGGAGCATCAATTGTTCCAACATCATGTGGAATCACGCCGTGAACGATCGCTTTGTATTTTCTTGTAACCGTTTTATTAGAAAGCTGCTCAGAAAGTTTTTCGTGTGCATAATCATTTTTAGCCGCCATCAATAATCCGGAAGTATCTTTATCAATGCGATGAACAATTCCAGGCCTTAGAACGCCGTTGATGCCTGACAAGTCTTTGCAGTGAGCCAACAGCCCATTGACAAGAGTGCCTGACAGATGCCCTGGAGCCGGATGAACCACCATTCCACGCGGTTTATTGACAACGATGACATCTCGATCTTCATAGTAAATGTCCAAGTCCATTTTTTCCGGTGTGATTTCCAGTACTTCCGGTTCCGGAACGCGAACAACAATACGGTCATCTGTCTCACATTTATAATTGGCTTTCACAGTCGCTCCATTGACTGTAACGCGTCCTTTTTTGATCCAATCTTGTACTTGACTCCGTGACCAATCTTCGTTCCATTGACTGAGAATTTTATCAATTCGTTGATGCTGATCCTCTTCTGTGATGATATGTTCAATTCGTTCCATTCGCTTTCTGTCTTTCCCTCCGATCTTCTAATAACAGAGCAATAATCAAAAGCACCACCCCGATTGTGAGCGATGAATCAGCGAAATTGAATATCGGAAAATCATAATGGAAAATATACGTATGGATAAAGTCCACGACTTCTTTCCGGAAAAACCGGTCCAGAAAATTTCCAATCGCTCCTCCGAGAATAAACGAAAGTCCGATTGACAGAAGCGTTTTATCTTTTCCGTATTTTACCATGTAATAAATGATGCCAATGACTACAATGATGGTTAAAATGTAAAATAGCCACAACTGTCCTTGGAGCATCCCCCACGCCGCTCCTTTGTTGCGATGGGAAGTTAAGTACAAAAGATTCGGCACGATTTCAATGCTTTGACCGATTTGCATGTATTTGACAATCAGCCACTTCGACCATTGATCGATTATCACCACCACAATTGCTAAACCGAAGTAATACAGTAAACGCACAATGGTTACCTCCACCTCTAAAGTGAATTGTTACCTTTGCATTTTAGCATAACGTTTTCGATTCAACAATTGTGGATTTGTTTATCCATATATTCCTTTTTTGCCATATGTTAAAAAGCTTTTCTCCCATTCATTAATTGTTTCCATTGTAGGAATTTGTTTGATCCATTCAAAAGGAATCCATTCTCCGCTGATTTCGCATTTTCCAAAATCTCCCGACTCAAATTTTTTTAAAGCTTTTACAATATCCTTCTTTTCCTGCTCAATGTAACGACACACTTCTTCTTTCTGGGATCGTGAATTCATTAATTCTTGATAGGCGATCTTCAATTCATGATAGATCATCTCATACGATGCCATTTTCATCCCTCCGTGAACACCGAATTGAAGTGTTCTTTTCTGCAAGTTTTGGTTTACAGCTTTTCAACCAAAAAAACCTACTTCTCCATTTCTTTGTACTGTTAGTGTTCCTTTATGAACAAAATTGTTGCGATGAAAGAAAAAGAAGCTTTGGATAAAATTATGATCCAAAGCTTCTCTCGAATTAAGCTAAATGGGAATAATGGTTTTTCACCACATCCGCACAGCGCGGGCAAAGAGTTGGGTGTTCTGAATCTAATCCAACTTCCGGAGTCACTGTCCAGCAGCGTTCACACGTTTCCCCTTCCGCTTTTTCAACCACAATGGCTGTCCGTTCTAGCTTTAAGGCGTGTTCAGGAGCGTCTTCCAGCCGACCAGCTACTTCCAATCCTGACACGATGAACAATTGTTTTAAGTTTTCATGAATGGAATCAAGCAGAGCTTTTGTTTCATCGTTCACGTAAAGTTTGACGTGGGCGGTCAGCGATTTTCCGATGATTTTTTCGTTTCGCGCTTCTTCCAGCGCTTTAAGAACATCATCGCGCAGTTTCATAAATCGATCCCATTTTTCTTCTAATTCTTTACTGTTAGGAATCTCTTTATAAACCGGCATGTCCGTTAATTGCACACTTTCTTCCGTTACACCAGGAATATGTTCCCACACTTCATCCGCTGTATGCGCAAGAATCGGAGCCAATAATTTGACGAGGGTAACAAGACATTCATATAAAACGGTCTGAATGGCCCGCCGTTCATAGAAGTTCATCGGTTCAATATACAGAATATCTTTCGCAAAATCGAGATAGAATGAACTTAAATCAAATGTGCAGAAATTATTAATTTCATGATAAATCGCCGAGTATTCATAATGTTCATAATGATCGTGGACATTTTTCATTAAATGATTTAATTTGACAAGGATATACTGGTCAACTTCACGCAGATTGTCATAGGAAAGCGAATCTTTTTTCGGATCAAAATCGGCAAGGTTACCTAACAAGAAACGGAACGTGTTGCGGATTTTGCGATACACTTCTGAAACTTGCTTTAAGATCGCATCAGACACGCGAACATCGGCTTGAAAATCGACGGAAGCTACCCAAAGTCTCAATATATCAGCGCCGTACTGATTCATCACCTTAGCTGGTACAACCACGTTGCCAAGCGATTTGCTCATTTTCCGTCCTTCACCGTCTAAAGCAAATCCGTGGCTAAGAACGGCTTTGTACGGAGCTTTTCCTGTAACAGCGACTGCGGTAGTCAATGATGAGTTAAACCAACCGCGGTATTGGTCAGAACCTTCTAAGTACAGATCAGCAGGACGGTTTAATTCTTCTCTTTCCAGTAAAACGGCTTGATGCGAAGATCCGGAATCAAACCATACGTCCATAATATCGGCTTCTTTTGTAAATTGACCGTTCGGGCTGCCAGGATGTTTAAATCCTTCTGGAAGAAGATCTTTAGCCTCTCTTTCAAACCATACATTGGAACCGTATTGGCGGAACAATTCCGAAACATGCTGGATGGTTTCATCCGTTATGATGGCTTCCCCGTTTTCTGCATAAAATACTGGAATTGGCACTCCCCAAGCCCGCTGGCGGGAAATACACCAGTCGCCGCGGTCGCGAATCATATTGTAAAGACGAGTTTTTCCCCATTCAGGCACCCAATTTGTTTCTTCTACAGCTTCGAGAAGCTGTTCTCTAAAGGCGTTGATGGAAGCGAACCATTGGGCAGTCGCTCTAAAAATAACCGGTTTTTTCGTACGCCAATCGTGTGGATAGGAGTGGGTGATAAACGTTAGTTTTAGCAGAGCACCCGCTTCTTCTAATTTTTTCGTAATGGCTTTATTCGCATCATCGTAAAAGAGTCCTTCAAAACTTGGAGCGTCTTCTGTCATGCAGCCTTTATCATCTACCACTGATAAGACATCCAAATTGTATTTTTTCCCGACCAAGAAATCGTCTTCCCCGTGTCCAGGCGCTGTATGAACGCATCCCGTACCTGAATCTGTAGTCACGTGCTCTCCTAGCATCACGAGTGAATCGCGTCCGTATAAAGGATGTTTGGCAACGACATACTCTAGTTCTGTTCCCTTTAAAGTTTTTACTACACTTGGCGCATCCCATTCGAGAGCAGTTGAAACATCTTCAAGCAAAGCTTCCGCCACCACATATTTGTGGTCATTTACTTGAACAACAACATAATGAATGTCAGGATGAACCGAAATCCCGAGATTGGCAGGTATCGTCCAAGGAGTGGTCGTCCAAATGACAATGCTTGTATCCGAATCCAATACACCTTTTCCATCTTTCACAGGAAAAGCAACGTAAATGGATGGTGATCTTTTGTCTTTGTATTCGATTTCCGCTTCTGCAAGGGCCGATTCACTTGAAGGTGACCAATAAACCGGTTTTAAGCCTTTGTAAATATACCCTTTTTTCGCCATTTCTCCAAATACTTTAATTTGCTGGGCTTCGTACTCTGGCTTTAATGTAATATAAGGATTTTCCCAATCGCCTCGTACACCTAGTCTTTTAAATTGTTCACGCTGATTGTTGATTTGTTCATAGGCATACTGCTCGCAAAGCTTACGGAACTCGGCCACGCTCATTTCTTTCCGATTGACGCCTTTATTAGTCAAAGCCTGTTCAATCGGGAGTCCGTGTGTATCCCAACCGGGAACATAAGGAGCATGATAGCCGCTCATTGATTTATAGCGTACAATAAAGTCCTTTAAAATTTTATTCAGAGCATGCCCCATATGAATATCTCCGTTCGCATAAGGAGGACCGTCATGCAGGACAAAAAGAGGTCGTCCTTCTGTACGTTTTTGCACTTTTTGGTAAATATTCATTTCTTCCCATTTTTTTTGGATAGCAGGCTCTCTTTTTGGTAAATTTCCACGCATTGGAAAATCCGTCTTAGGCATTAACAGTGTTTCTTTATAGTCCATTTCTTTAACCTCCTTGTCCGTTCATGAAAAGCATTGTAAATACAAAACAAAAAACCTTCTCCTCCCAAAAAGGGACGAGAAGGTTTTATTATTCCCGCGGTACCACCCTTATTGGCAAACAAACTGTCTGCCCGCTCGTTCATTCGTAACGTGAACAAACCGCTGTCTTCTACACATCCATCCGGATTTTCAAAGACAGGACTCAAGGGTGATCTTCCATTCTTCGCTTATACCGGCTTCCACCCTCCCGGCTCGCTGAACAATAAGCCATAAGAATGTACTCTCCCCGTCATCGTTTTTCCCTTATACCTTTTACATTATAAAAATCGTACGTCTGTCCGTCAAGTCTTGCTTCAATGCTCTCTTTAGGTGAGAAGTGAGAGGCAATCAAAAACGAGTCTTACTCCTCGTGTTCATCTTGCAGACTTTTCAGATCCGTTGCATCTACTTCAAATTCCATCAGCTGATCCCAATCGTCGTTGTTTAACAAATCCAGTTGGGCTTCCACAAGCATTTTAAAACGGGTTCGAAAGACTTTTGATTGCTTTTTGAGCTCTTCGATGTCAAGAGCGATTTTCCTCGCTTTTGATAAAGCCTCATTGACAATGCGGTCCGCATTTTTCTCCGCTTCCTTAATGATTAACTTAGCTTCTTTTTGAGCATTTCGCTTTACATCTTCGGCGGCTTCCTGAGCGATCAAAATCGATTTATTGAGCGTTTCTTCGATATCTGAATAATGATTCAGACGTTCACGCAAAGATTCCAGTTGTTCTTCTAGATCTTTTTTTTCCCGCAAGATCAGTTCGTAGTCTTTAATCACTTGATTTAGAAACTCATTGACTTCATCTTCATCATAGCCTCTAAATCCTTTACTGAATTCTTTATTATGTATGTCCAAGGGCGTTAAAGGCATACAGCCACCTCCATACCAATCTATGGACTTTATTATAAAGGTTTTTTTCCCATTTGTAATGAATATCTTGCAATTTTCACCAAATTATTTCAAAAGACCTAAAGTAATTCGCCACTTCTCTTTTTTTGTTTGATCATCAATCAACAGCAGCTTGCATCTTCCTTTTCCCCGAACAGAAATAATATCCCCTTCTGCACATAAGAAAGCAGGGTTGTCCACCACTTTCCAATTTACTTTGACAAAGCCGCTTTTGATCATCGTTTGTACTTTTTGGCGAGACAGCTTGGCATAAGAGGAAATCATCACATCCAAACGCAATGATGTGACGGTTGTTTGAACCGGTTGCCAGCTTTCTTCCGATTCAATCGCTTCTTCGAATTTTTTTTCTTCCAGTTCGATGGACACTTTTCCGGCTTGGCGATAATGTAATTTCACAAAATCAGCCATTTCCGCGGCAGCTATAAATTGAAAACGACCTTCTTTATTGGCTAGAATATCGCCGAATTTTTCCCGCCGAAGTCCAAGACCCATTAAACTTCCTAATACGTCGCGATGATTTAAAACAGCAAACTTTTTGGGGTAGAGAATTTCAAACAGCGTTACTTGAAAGTCTTCTTGTTGGGCAGAAAAGTAAGGAGGATAAAGGAGCCCCCTCTTTCGCTCCGCCTGTTCTGTTCCGCCGAAAAACGCCGCTTTTACTTCGGAGTTTTTTCCTAACAAGGAAGACAAAATTTGCTGTTGTCGAGGATCTAAAAAATCCATCAATTTTGGTGCATACTTTTCTTCGACCTGTCGAATCGACTCGAGGACCTCGTCAATAAACTCCTTTTCCTCCGGTCGGAAATGCTGATAAATCGTTGACATCGTTTACTCCTTTTTCCTAACGAAATCGAAACGGTTGCTTAAATGACCCTTTCTCTTCAACGCAAAAATTTGTCGGCCATTATTTGAACGATTACAGAGTCAACCCAATCCAAAACGTTCACTGAAATCTTTACGAAATGGAATTTAAAACTCTTCTATAACACCCAGTAAGCAAGCTGATGTAATCCCCGAGTGGCCAAGTTTAAAACAATAAACGCCACAATAGGGGAAAAGTCAATCATCCCGATCGGAGGCACAATTCGCCTGAACGGTTCTAAATAAGGTTCACAAATTTTCGCAAGAAACTGTCCGAAACTAGATTCTCTAGCTCCAGGCAACCAAGACATCAAAATGTAGATAATTAACGCCCATGAATAGATTTCAATGAGCCAGGACAAAGCATTAAAAACGAGTAACATTCTTCTTATAACCACCTTGAATTATCCATATTTTCTTCTGCCAATATTTCAGAAATAGAACCAGAAATCTCCACATTATCAGGAGCGCATAGAAAAATTTTTGGACCTAAATGCTGAATGTCTCCACCTATAGCATAGACAGTCCCGCTCAAAAAATCCACAATCCTTTTGGCCTGGTCATGCTGGATTCTTTGTAAATTGACAATCACAGCTTTATGGCTTTTTAAATGATCTGCAATTTCTTGAGCTTCAGCAAAAGCACGAGGTTCTATTAAAATTACTTTAGATGATTTTTGCACACTTTGCAAACTGACAACATTTCGCTTTGGAGGTTCTTTCGACTGTTGTTTCGGCTCCTCCTGTACTTTAATCTCCTCTTCCTCTTCATATTCATCGTCCAGAAGGAAAAACGTTTTAATTTTTGACTTGATTCCCATCCTTCCACCCCTCCTTTAATCACCTACAAGAGCCGTTCCGATCCTAATAAAAGTTGCTCCTTCTTCAATCGCGATGGGAAAGTCATTGCTCATGCCCATAGATAGTTCCGTGCAAGGCGCATAAGGCAAATCGAGATTTTGAATTTCCAACTGTAATTGTTTCAGCCGCCGGAAGCAGTTTCGTATGATGGCCTCATCTGTTGTCAACGGGGCCATCGTCATGAGCCCGACCACCTTAATCTTTGGAAATGCTTCTAATCGTTTGATAAAATCTTCAACCGCTTCAGGAGCTAACCCATGTTTCGATTCCTCTCGTGACGCATTCACTTGGACAAAACAAGACACTGGTTCATTCGCTCGCCTATTGATCTCTTTTGCGAGCGACAGTCTGTCCAAAGAGTGTATGTAGGAAACTTTATCTATAATGTTTTTTACTTTTCGGCTTTGCAGCGTTCCAATAAAATGCCACACAGGTTGATCTCTCAATATTTCCCACTTATCCATAAGGCTATCATCTCGATTCTCGCCAAGATGAATGATTCCTGCATCCAGAGCTTCTTTTGCCCTCTCAACGGATACATATTTCGTAACGGCCACTATTTGAACTTCTTCTGGACGGCGCCTTGAACGTTCACATGCTTCTTCAACTTGTTTTTGAATGTTCGCTAGCTTATCGGCTACTTTCAAGATGCGAAACCCCCTTCCATCCGATAAAACCAAGCATTCTCCCCGTCTTTCCATTGTCGCGACGATGAGAATAAAACTCATGATGACAGCTTGTACATAATGAGGTGACAAGAATGTTTTCTTTCGGCACCCCCGCTTTTTTTAAAATCGTGAGGTTTAACGCTTTTAAATCCAATTGGTAGCGCCCTATTTCTGTTTCAACATAAGGAATGTCATCGTTAGGCGAAAGAATGGCATTGACTTTTCGAATGACACGATCATCGACTTGATAACAATTTTGGCATATGGAAGGGCCAATGGCTACAAACAGCTCAGTCGGATCGATACCATCACTCAGCCACTTTGTTGCCATTTCCCCGGCAATTTTTTGAACGGTTCCTTTCCATCCAGAATGAACAATGCCGATTCTTTGCCATTTAGGGGCAAGAAAATAGATAGGGACACAGTCAGCATAACACATCGTAAGCAAAACGCCTTTTTCCTCTGTGTAAAAACCGTCAGTGTCCTTTATAGTATCTTCGTAGCGAAGAGCGCCCTTTCCTCGATCATGTTTCGTGATTTGACGAAGATTTTTTCCATGAGTCTGTTCTGCACTAACCCATTGCTGAAGAGGAAACCCTATCTTTTTTGCTAATATCCGGCGGTTTTCGCACACATCGTCGCCGTTGTCGTTGACATGAAACGCCAAGTTCATCCTGTGAAACGGTTCGCTGCTTATTCCCCCGTTTCTCGTCGTAAATCCAGCTACGAGGCCAGAATATTTCTTCATCCAGGAGTCAAGAACATAAAGATCGTTCATCAAACGAAAAGGTTCTGTCATAACGACAACTCCCATTTTTTCTTTAGTTTATCATGATTGCCAACAAACGTCACTGATAAAGTGCTTTATTCTTTTGGTTCTTCTATTTTTGACTGGGTATAATAAGAGCCGCGTGTGCGGACAAGAATCACATCTTCGCCGATTTTCACAATCTGGCTCCAAGGTATGACCGTTTCTTCTTCTTTCCCAAAAAAACCAAGGACTTTTCCCCCGTTATTCATCACAATCGCATCAATTTTTCCTGTATCGAGATTAATTTCAATATCTGTTATATTCCCAAGCTTTTTTCCGTCAGAAACATTGACAACGTCCTTCACTTGAAAATCAGAGACTCTTGCCATTCTCTCTCCCCATTTCTTTTCCGTCTTATTATTACAATATATGCTCTCACCCTAAACAAAAGACCCCACAAGCGAACAGCTTGCGAGGTCTGTTTCTTATTGAATATTTTTATTCATTTGCCGGATGGCTGCTTTTTCCAGTCTTGAAACTTGCGCTTGCGATATGCCAATCTCTTCGGCTACCTCCATTTGAGTTTTTCCTTGGAAAAAGCGTTTTCTTATAATCATTTTTTCTCTTTCGTTTAATCTCTTCATGCCTTCTTTAAGCGCAATCCCTTCAATCCAATGGCTGTCTAAATTTTTTTCGTCGCTCAGCTGATCCATGACATAAATGGGGTCTCCACCGTCATGATAAATCGGTTCAAAAAGGGAAACAGGATCTTGAATGGCATCTAATGCAAACACAATTTCTTCATGGGGGACATCCAATTCCTTGCTTATTTCTTCGGCTGTTGGTTCCTTCGATGTTTCACTGATCAGCCTCTCCCGTACTTGCAGAGCCTTATAAGCGATGTCTCGAAGGGAACGTGAAACGCGGATTGGGTTATTGTCGCGCAAATAACGACGAATTTCCCCAATAATCATCGGGACCGCATAAGTGGAAAATTGAACATTTTGACTTAAATCAAAATTATCGATCGATTTCATTAAACCGATGCAGCCTACTTGAAATAAGTCATCCACGTATTCGCCTCGATTATTAAACCGCTGAATCACACTTAAGACAAGTCGAAGATTTCCATTAACGAGCTTTTCTCTTGCAGAAAGATCGCCTGCTTGCATCTGCTTGAAAAGCTCACGCATCTCCTCATTTTTCAATACAGGGAGTTTAGAAGTATTCACACCACAGATTTCTACTTTGTTGCGCGTCATTGATTCCCCTCCTTGCAGGAGCTGCTATTTCAAAGATCAGTATCTCCTTGGAAGGGAATTTTATGCATGCTTGAATCCATCTTCAAAACCCGTTGCCGCCGCTTATCTGTAAAGCGCTTGACTCTCTTTTTCATCAGATCGCTGTTAAAATTTATTATTTCCATCTATTTTTTATTTTCAGAAAAAATGATTGGATGCCAATCGATCCTTGCCATTTAAACCATTTTATTAAATTCTTTTCGTAGTCTTTGAATAATTCGTTTTTCTAGCCGAGAAATGTAGGATTGCGAAATTCCGAGCATATCCGCGACATCTTTTTGGGTTTTTTCTTCCTCCCCGTTTAGGCCGAATCGCAGCTCCATAATTTGCTTCTCCCTGTCCGACAGTTGATGCAAAGCTTTAAATAACAATTTTTTGTCCACTGTCGATTCTAAATCTTTCGTAATAATATCATCCTCAGTCCCAAGAACATCGGATAAAAGCAATTCGTTTCCATCCCAATCGACATTAAGAGGTTCATCAAAGGAAACTTCAGAACGGATCTTATTGTTTCTTCTTAAATACATTAAAATTTCATTTTCAATGCACCGCGATGCATATGTAGCTAGTTTGATTTTTTTCTCTGGATTAAACGTGTTAACGGCTTTGATGAGACCGATGGTACCAATGCTGATCAGATCTTCTATGTTAATGCCAGTGTTCTCGAATTTTCGCGCAATGTAGACAACTAGCCTCAAATTGCGTTCAATTAAGATGGATCGAGCGGCTTTATCCCCTTTCGGCAGCTTCTCCAGCAGCACTTCCTCTTCTTCCTTGGATAGCGGCGGAGGAAGGGCCTCGCTCCCCCCGATGTAATAAATTTCATCGGTTTTTAATCCTAAAGCAAGCCATAATTTATACCAAAAATACGTCCATCGTACTTTCCATTTTTTCATGTTTTTGTCATCTCCCTTCTATTTTCAATCCATACGAGTAGAGTAATAATACCTTAAGATGCACTTTCTTCCGGCGCAGCTGCCGCTAATTTCGGGTGGACAATACAAGAAAAAGCTTGATCCGCTGACAATTGTTGGATGGTAAAATGAATCAATGCTTTAGAAACTCTTTGATAGTTTTGAATTTCCACCCCATCTGAATTAAAGGCCAGCAAAAGCTGACGAGTTTTTCCAATGCTTTGAGCAGGGATGAAATGGACCCGGTCCGTCCACTTTTGGTTTAATTCTAATTCTCCATTTAAAAACTTATCTGGATCTTCAGCTATTTCCAATATTTCTCTAGGAAGAGTATGTTCCAGTCCTTTGGTGGAAACAATCATAACGGGCGTTTTTGTCAATGGATCAAAAAGCTGATTTCCGCTGTCAACAAGCCCTTTTAATTCCAATCGGCAGCCGGCAAAATGAATGATGACATCAACAAGTTGATCATATTGAATTTTGGCTGTTTCGAAATCTTCCAATCTCCTTTTGGAAAAATACCAAGCAAACGGAATGGCCATCATGACAAACACCCAGCTGATAGGATCGCCAAATCCTTTTACATTCGCTAGAAGCGTGGTGGACTGAAGATAGGCATCAAATGAAATAAAATAATGAATACCAATTAAGATTCCTCCTAGTAGGAAGGTCGCAAAATATAATGTCAGCAAATTGGACAGAAAAAAACGAAACCTTTTATAGCCGAACACCGCTAATACCATCCATATGGAGAACAAAACTTTCACAGCCGGATTTCCCGCGATTGTCGAAAGCGGAGTTGACATGAGAAGAACAAGACAAGATCCGATTATCCCTCCGAAAGAAATACGAAAAAAAGATACCTTCCTTTTTAAAAAAATCGCCGTCATCCATAACAACAAACTATCCACCAGCAAGTTTAATAGCCATATCACATCAAGATAGACTATCAATGTCTTCCTCCTTTTTCTTCCCTTTTGTTATCGAAAGTATATCTTACTGCCCATCCAAAGTGTGTCATAATTTGGATTCGATAATAGTTTTTTTTTTAATGATATATTCGAAAATTGTCAGCTTTATTCCTAAAACACGTTCTTATCTCTTCTTTGACATTCATTTCGAAAGTTTTTGTAACGAAGTTGAATTTAAAAGATCATGTACTGATGCCGAAAGAGAGTTCTAAGAAACTGTATGCAATATAGCCACGGTTGCTGAAAACTTGATAGATTCCATTTTGTAAAAATCCAATATTCACTGAAAGCGCAAATAAATCCCCATTACGACAAATGGAGACGATCTTCTTTCCCAAAAATGGACTGACACTAAACCGATTCCTATCGTTTGTTTAATGGTACAAAAAAATGACTGCCTCTAAAAACCGTCAATCACGGATTTGAGACAGTCATTTTCTTCATTTATTACATTCGGTCCATCATTTATCTGCGGCGATTGCGATTGCGCAAAAATGTTGGGATATCAAGCGTATCTTCCAGCGGTTGAACATTGGAGCGGGACGGTGTTTCAAAGTGAGAGGCTTCTTCTCTTTTTCCTTCACGCTTGATATGACTGGAAGGAGCTGCATTCGCTTTAGATTGTCCTAATCCAGAACGAAGAGGTTTGCCAGTTTGCGCTGTATCTTCCTTAAATCCAGTCGCTATGACAGTAACGACAATTTCGTCTTTTAAATTTTCATTTATAACAGATCCAAAAATCATATTGACTTCTTGATCCGATGCAGAAGCTACAATATCTGCCGCTTCTTGAACTTCATAAAGACTTAAATTCGTTCCGCCTGTAATATTCATGAGCACGCCTTGGGCGCCATCAATGGACGTTTCAAGGAGCGGGCTGGAAATAGCCTTTTTCGCAGCTTCTGCTGCCCGATTTTCACCGGAAGCGACTCCGATTCCCATTAAAGCTGATCCTTTATTAGACATAATCGTTTTGACATCAGCAAAATCGAGGTTAATTAAACCCGGAACGGCAATCAAATCAGAAATTCCTTGAACTCCTTGGCGCAATACATTGTCGGCTTCCCTGAACGCTTCGAGCATCGGAGTGCTCTTATCAACAATTTCCAGAAGGCGGTCATTCGGAATCACAATTAATGTGTCCACCGCTTCTTTCATTGCCGCAATTCCTCCGGCTGCTTGGTTCGCACGTTTTTTCCCTTCAAATGTAAAAGGGCGCGTCACTACTCCAACAGTCAGTGCTCCTAACTCTTTTGATATTTGGGCGATGACTGGAGCGGCCCCAGTTCCTGTACCGCCGCCCATCCCGGCTGTTACGAATACCATATCTGCGCCTTTGAGAGCTTCTTCAATCTGCTCTTTGCTTTCTTCTGCTGCTTTTTTTCCTACTTCTGGGTTAGCCCCGGCCCCTAGTCCTCGAGTTAGCTTGGCCCCAATTTGCATTTTGATTTCCGCTTTGGATAAATTCAACGCTTGTGCATCTGTGTTGACGGCAATAAATTCAACGCCTTGTACTCCATGTTCAATCATACGGTTGACTGCATTGTTTCCTCCGCCGCCAACACCGATTACTTTTATCGACGCAAATGAATCTACACTCATATCAAACTCCAACATGACAAATCCTCCTAATTCGTCGTTATTCCTACAAGATGACTACTCATCAAAAAAGTAACCAAAAATTCGTTTCATTTTAGCAGTAAATGTTTCTTCTTTACGTTTGTCAGATTTCACTTTTTCTTTCGAAGGTTGCGGCTCTATCTCTTTTTGAATTCTAGCCTCTGGCACCATTACCGGTTCCGGATTGGCACTCACCGTTCTTCCTTGCATTCTTGCAGTCTTGTAAGCATACTGTATTAAACCAATTGAAGTGATAAATTGTGGATTTCGTACGCCTATGTAATCTGGGACTGCAATGCGTACTCGATTTTCAAAAATACTTTGAGCCAGTTCCATCACACCTGGCATATTGGCAACCCCGCCTGTAAGAACAATGCCACCCGGCAAATCATGGACACCCAACCGTTTCATTTCTTGCCGTGCCAATTCAAAAATCTCTTCTAATCTTGCTTCAATAATATCAGAAATTTCTAATTGATTGAATTGTTGATGTTGGTCGCTTCCAATGATTGGAACACTGAAAACTTCTTCCTCCGAAGCAAGATCATAAAAAGCATGGCCGAATTTTATTTTTATTTTTTCGGCATCTTCCGTATTGGTCCGAAGTCCAACGGATAAATCTTTCGTAATATGATCGCCGCCAACAGGAAAAACCGTAGTGGCCTTTATATGTCCTTGTTCAAACACAGATAAGGTGGTAGAACCTCCACCAATATCAATCAATGCAGTGCCTAAGATTTGTTCGTCACGTGATAAAGCTACCGTTCCAGCTGCCAAAGGCTGTAGGACGATTTCCAAAATCTCCAGTCCAGCTCTTTCCACACAACGCAATGTATTATGTAATAAAGTTTTGGATCCGGTTATTAAGATTCCTTCCATTTCCAAGCGGACACCTATCATTCCTCTTGGATCGTTAATTTCATCCAATCCATCGACGATAAACTGTTTGGGCAAGACGTTAATAATTTCTCGATCCTGCGGAATAGGCATCACTTGGCAAGCGTCCATCACTCTAGCAACATCTTCATCTGTAATTTCACGGTTTTCACTAGATACAGCGACCACTCCGCTGCAAGGCTGCAGCTGCACTTGATTGGCTGGAATGCCAACGATCACTTGCCTGATCTCCACTCCAACCATTCTTTCAGCTTGTTCGACTGCTTTTTTTATAGAATGAACGGTTTCATCTATATCAATAATGGATCCTTTCTTAATTCCTTTCGATTTTACATTTCCGACACCGATGATATTTAATGAATCATTGACCATTTCGCCGATAATGACTTTCACTGTGGATGTACCGATGTCAAGACTGACATAAATCTCATTGCTGTTCATTCCCTGGCACCTCCTTTATCTTACATCCAGCGTAATCCGATTGTGAACAACAATTGACCATTTCCTGTAAATATCTTGTTAAGTTATTCGTCATTTTTTACTTATTTTCCTTTAAAAAAATGAATTTTTTTCATCGTTCACAGCGATTGCATCTTCTTGAAATTTTCTTAAAAAAATTTGTTGCGATGCAATGGCAAAAGATTGCTAAGTACAAGTCTACACTAAGATTCAAAGGGAGAAAAGCGAATTTTAGCAAAAGGATTTTCTCTTATATCGTTTTTTCCCTTTTCTTTCACTTTCCCTTAGTCATAAGCTTTATGTCAGCTGATCTACCATCTCGAACGCAATGGGACAGTAAAAAAATATTTTTTTCCGTATATTTCCATTTTCTGTTAACTTTTTACTGCATTTCAACGGTGCACAAATGCCTAATTTTTGAAACAGTTTCTTTCATGAACAAGACAATCGACCTTTTTATCTATTTTTTTGTTTCTCTTCCTCTTTATAGGATTGAAAAAAAGAGCCTACTTCTAAATCAATAACTCCTTTTACTTTTGGATCCAATTGACTAACAATAGATGGATAATACATCATTTTTTTTGAAAACGTTCCAAGTGTTGCCCTTACTTCGTAACCGTCATTCATATAAAGTGTGATATGATAAGGATCCGTTTTTTTCGGAGTGTAGTGGATCTCTGAAATAGAGTTGACGATTTCAACCGGCAATTCATTTAACGATTTCACCATTTCTTTTAAAATAACATCTTTTTTGAAATCAAAAAGAATAGGAGCTTGTTTGGGAATTTTTACTGCTTTTTCTTTTATCACACGACCGTTTTCCAATACAGGCTTAAATATGTCACCATCTGCTAGATAGCCGATTTGTTTCATTTCCTTGATTCTTATATGGACACGGTTCGGAAACTGGACCGACACGGCTGATGATTTAATTTCAGGTATTTTTTTTAGCCGGTTTTCCGCATCGTCCTTGTTCAGTTCCCAAATGCTCATTCCGTTTTCAATAGCGCTCCATTTTATAATATCTTTCGTTTTCAGTACATGGTTTCCAGAAACGGTAATTTCTTTTATATGGCTGATCGGCGACAAAAAATAGACCATCGACAACACCAATAAGAAAAAAAGAAAAAGAAGGAAAATCAGCCGGCGATTCGCCTTTTTTTTGCGATATTCTTTTAATCTAGGAATACGGTCTTCCAATGAGACAATTTTCCCATTTTCCACTCCATTCCCTCCCTGTTGTTGCTGAACAGCTACTAGGAGCATGTTCCCCTTATTCACCTTTTTCAAGATATATGGAAACATGCGTCGCATAGTACAGGTGATCCATCTTATTTTTCTTGTACGAACGCGCAACTAGGATAATGCGCCTTATTGGGAATTTGATGATTCCGCCAGTTCTGCCATTAATTGGTACAATCGATCGGATGCATCTGGAATTCCCAATTTTGAAGAAGCTTGTTTCATTTTTTTCAATCGATTCTCGTCTGTTAAAACGGCATCTAGCTCTTTAACCAGCCGCTCCGGCGACAATTCTTTTTCTAGAAGCAAAATGGCTGCACCCTTATCGGCTAAAGTCCGGGCATTTTTTTCTTGATGGTTGTTCGTCACATAAGGGCTCGGAATTAATATGCTAGGCACTCCAAGCGCCGTTAGCTCCGCTAAAGTAGTCGCCCCAGCACGAGAAACAACCAGATCTACTTCTTTTAATATCTCCGGCATGTTATGAACAAACGGTGCAATGGCCACATTGGTCGGCTTGCCTGCTAAAGAAGCTTCCTTTTTGACAGTCTCAAAATGGATTTCTCCTGTTATATACAAAATTTGATACGGTTTGTTCCGAAAAGCAGCCAGCGATTTTACGACCGCTTCATTCAACGGTCTTGCTCCCCTGCTTCCGCCAAAAATAAGCACCGTAGGAACATTTTCTTTTAATCCAAACGAACGCAAAACCCCATTTTTCTTAGCCGCTACCACTTCGGAAGCCCGAGGATTTCCAGTCAAAACGACTTTTTCTCGAGGGAAAAACTCCTCGGCTGCCTCAAAACAAACCGCTATTTTATCAACATATTTGCTTAAAAATTTATTGGTTAAGCCAGGAACGCTGTTTTGTTCATGTATGATGGTGGGAATATGTAATTTCGACGCGGCGTATACGACCGGTCCGCAAACATAGCCTCCAGTACCGATGACAATATCAGGCTTATACTCTTTCAGCCACTTCTTGCACTCTCTAACACCCTTTAGAAAGCGAACCACAGTTTTCACGTTATCAAACGAAAGAGATCGTTTAAAACCAGTAATATGAATAGAGTGAAACTCAATTCCTTCTCGCGGAACAAGCTTTGATTCCAGTCCTTTCTCCGTTCCGATATACAAAAAAGAAATTCCGTCATGTTTTTCTTTTATGGTCCTGATGAGAGCCAAAGCTGGGTAAATATGCCCTCCAGTACCGCCGCCACTGACGACGATTTTCATATTCTTTTCACCTCAAATTCTTCCTTTCCTGTACCTATTCATGATAGTCAATCCACACCCTGTTTCTTTTTCGGAAAACACGTTCACAAAGGACTCGACTACATTATCATACTATATTTTAGCGAATGAATGTCCATGCGCAAATACAATTTAATAGAAATTCCATCGTTGTAACATATCTTGTAAGCATTTTGTTAAATTGCAGGGTTTCCTGCCTTCGTAATGAAGAAAACACCTCTGGCAAAACCGTCTCATATATGAAAAAACTGGAAACCTTAAAACTAGGTTTCCAGTTCATTTTAATATCGAGAATAGCGACTCACATTTAAAAGAATCCCTATAGCGGCTAATACAAGCGTCAAAGAAGAACCGCCGTAACTTAAGAAAGGAAGAGTAATACCGGTGACCGGCATGAGCCCGGTCACCACACCGACATTAATCATAACTTGGATGGCCACCATGGAAATAATGCCCGCTGCCAGAAAACTTCCATATAAATCTGGAGCTCCAAGTGCTACGCGAATGCCCCTCCATAATAAAAGCGCAAATAAAAGGAGCACGATGCTGCCGCCGATAAACCCCAATTCTTCCGCCAATATGGCAAAAATAAAATCGTTTTGCGGCTCCGGCAAATAGAAAAATTTTTGCCGACTTTCCCCCAAGCCTAGCCCCAATAATCCTCCTGGACCAATGGCATACATCGATTGGATGATTTGAAAACCGCTTCCAAGTGGATCAGACCATGGATCCAAATAAGAGGTAATGCGGTTCATCCGATAAGGTGCCGACAAAATAAGAGCCGCAAAACCAATGAGCCCAACAAAGGCCAAGCCAGCGAAATGTTTGATTTGCGCACCGGCGATAAAGATCATCAAATGCAAAAACACCATGACAGTTCCTGTTCCGAGGTCCGGCTGGAGCATAACAGCCCAAAAGCTAAAAACACTAAAGACAATGTAGGTACTGGCCCCTTTTTAAAAGAGGTAATACTTTTGCCGTTCTGATAAAAATTTTGCCAAAAAAACAATCATAGCCAGTTTCATAAACTCTGAAGGTTGAATAGAAAATGCCCCAACCCCAATCCAGCTTCGAGATCCGTTTCTAACGGTACCCACCCCTGGTACTAACACAAGAATGAGCAATAGAAAGCAAACAACAAGAATCACTTTTGACCATGAACGCCATATCCAATACTCCATATTCATAAGCAAAAACATCGCCATGACGCCAGTTCCGGCAAAAAGCAGCTGCCTTTTCGCAAAATAAAAAGAATCACCAAACTTATAATTCGCCCAAACAGCGCTGGCGCTGTAAACCATGATGAGCCCGATGGCCAAAAGACTAAGTGTCAATCCAATTAAAACAAAGTCCGGGGAAGACTTTTTGTAAGACAAAGCCAACACCTCGATAGACATAGATTTGAGCTAATCAGCACGAAATTAGCCGATCGTAGGTGTTGATTCTTTGTTGGGCCCGCATCCACTAGACAAGCTCTTACTTCAGTCTATGCACGGCCTCAATAAAAATATCACCGCGTTGTTCGAAAGTTTTATACTGGTCCCAGCTAGCGCATGCTGGCGATAACAAAATAGTGTCCCCTTTTTCTGACAACTGATACGCTTTTGGCACCGCATCGCTCACATTCTCCGCATGGACAATCGTTTTGATGCCTGCTTTACGCGCCGTTTTTGAAATTTTTTCTGCTGTTTGTCCAAAAGTGATGACAGCTTTCACATTTTTTAAATAAGGAATAAGGTCATCAAAACCGTTGCCGCGGTCCAGTCCGCCTGCAAGGAGAATAATCGGATTTTGGAAGGCGCTTAAAGCTGCTTTAGTCGCCAACGTATTTGTTGCCTTCGAATCGTTGTAAAATTTTCGTCCGTTCACTTCACCGACATATTGAGTCCGATGCTTGACTCCAGCGAAAACTTTTAACACTTGGCGAATCGCTTCATTTCCCCCTCCAGCCAGTTTCACTGCCGCAACTGCCGCCAGTATATTTTCTAAATTATGGGATCCTGGAAGGGCAATTTCTTCTGTATCGATCAATTTTTCACCGCGGAAATAGACGCTGCCGTCTTGAATATATGCTCCGTCTTGAATCACTTGTTTGGTGGAAAACAGAACTTTTTTCGCCTTGGAAAATTTCGTTAGTTCCATTAATTCTTCTTGATCGCCATTGAGAATCAGATAATCGTCTTCTGTTTGATTTCTCGTAATATTCGCTTTCGCTTTTGCATATTCTTCTTTTGTTCCATGATAATCAAGATGAGCCTCATACAAATTGGTAATAATGGAAATATGAGGCCTGAACGTGTCAATCCCCATTAACTGAAAAGAAGACAATTCCATGACCACTATATTTTCTTCGGTTGCCTTTTGGGCGACTTCAGAAGCCACTTTTCCAATATTTCCGGCGATAAGCGGCCGCTTTCCATCCTTTTCTAACATCTCAAAAATTAACGTTGTTGTCGTTGTCTTCCCATTCGTACCGGTAATGCCAATAAAAGGAGCTTCCGAAATTAAATAAGCCAATTCTACTTCCGTCAAAACCGGAATCCCACGTTCCGAAGCCCCCAAAACAAGAGGGTTCGAATAAGGAATGCCAGGATTTTTGACGATATACTCATACCCCTCATCCAACAATTCGATAGGATGAGAACCCGTGATCACCTTTATACCCTGTTCTAGCAAATCTTGGGCTTGAGGATTTTCCTGCAAAGGTTTTTTATCGTTCACCGTGACAAATGCGCCAAGCTTATGTAAAAGCGAAGCAGCGCTTGCTCCGCTTTTGGCGAGGCCCAATACTAATATTTTTTTATGCTGAAATTTAGTGATTGTTTTCAATTAGTCCCACACTCCGATATAGATTCCTAGTCCTGCACAAATAAGAGCGGCCGTCCAAAAAGTCACGACGACACGCCATTCTGACCAACCGCCGAGCTCAAAATGATGATGCAGCGGACTCATCCGGAAAATACGCTTGCCGGTCGTTTTAAAAGAAATCACTTGCAATATAACAGACAGCGTCTCTGCAACAAACACCGCTCCAATGACAAGAAGGACGACCTCCAGCTTTGTCAACAAAGAAATGGTGGCAATCGCTCCCCCAAGTGCAAGCGATCCGGTATCCCCCATAAACACTTTAGCAGGGTGGGCATTGAATACGAGAAATCCTAGCACAGCCCCCACAACCGCCATCGCAAAAACTGCCGTTTCATATTGTGATTGATTCCAAGCCAACACTCCGAATGCCCCAAATGCAATCGCGCACGTTCCTGAAACAAGCCCATCAAGGCCGTCTGTCAAGTTGACAGCATTGGAAAAACCAACGAGCCAAAAAATGACAAACAGTACATACAACCAGCCTAAATGAATCGATATATCCGTAAACGGAATGGCTAGCTCCGTTGAATAATGATGCTGCTTGTAGAAAAGATAAAAAATAACGGAAATAATGATTTGACCCAACAATTTCTGCTTGGATGTCAACCCTAAATTCCGCTTCATCACCACTTTAATAAAATCATCTAAAAATCCAAGAAGACCAAATCCTACTGTTACAAAAAGCAATAAATAGGTTTCTACATTCGGTTTGGAAAACTTTCCGGTCATCACTAGAGTCGTTATGATGATGGACAGCAAAATCACGATTCCGCCCATTGTTGGTGTGCCTGATTTTTTTTGATGAGATTTTGGCCCTTCTTTCCGAATACTTTGCCCGAATTTTAATCTTCTCAAAAAGGGGATAAAAATGGGAGAAAGAAGCACAGTGATCAAAAACCCCATCAAAATCGTATAAAAAATCACTTGTTCCATCATGTTATCCCCTCCTCTTCCGATATTGATTTATAGATGAAAATAGTTGTTCCATTTCCCGTTCATCATCTAAATGGTATGTAAAATATTGATTGATGGATCGATCGTTTTGATAAAAAATAAATTTTGTCATTTGTTTCCACTCTTTTTGAACAATTTTTTTCTTGTAATTTTCAGCAATCGTATTAAACGCAGCGACTAAATCTTGTGTTTGAAAAATAGGAAAATCGTTAGGCACCGATCTCGGCAGGGGGCTGTCAGCGCCCCACAACGCCGCAATCGCTCCTTGTTCAATGGCCGCTAATAAATCTGGAGTTTCTTCAATGGGCAAATAAAGCCCTTTTGTCATCGAGAATGAAGAAGTGATCGAAACCGTTTCAATTTTCACTTCCTCCATTTTCGCTCCCGCGAGTTGCTTGAACCATCCGGCTATGTCTTTCATGAATAGCATGGACTTATCTCTCCTTCAAAGCTTCAATGGCTACTTCCCGATCATCAAAATGAAGCACTTGATCGCCGATAATTTGGTACGTTTCATGCCCTTTTCCCGCAATGACAACGACATCGCCGGCGGCTGCTTTTTTAATCGCTTTGAAAATGGCCTCCCGGCGATCCGGAATGATTTCGTATTTCTCTCCTTCAACCCCTTTTTCCATGTCCTTCAAAATAGCTAAAGGATTTTCACTACGAGGGTTATCCGAAGTAAAAATCGGATCTGTCGCATATTGACAAGCTACTTTTGCCATTAAAGGCCTCTTCGTTCGGTCCCTGTCTCCGCCACAGCCTACGACGACGAAAATCCGTTTGTCTGTCAATTGGCGAACTGTTTTCAATACATTTTCAAGTCCATCTGGGGTATGAGCATAATCCACGATAACAGAAAAATCTTGGCCTTCATGAATCAATTGAAAACGACCGGCCACTCCTTCGATGCCTCCTACCGCTTGAACGATCGTATCGAAGTCCACTTTCGCAACATATGCGGCAGCAATGCTCGCTAAAACATTATACACATTAAATTTTCCGGCAAGTTTCGTTTTTATTGTACATTCCCCGTCTGGATACACTAAATCAAACGTTGTTCCCGAGGGTTGAAGTTCAATATTTTTTGCTTGAAATAAAGCCTCGCGTTCGATGCCGTATGTGACAATATGGGCAGCTGTTTCGCGGATGAAGTACTCGGAAGCCGGATCATCAATGTTCAGTACAGCAAACTTTTTCTTATCCCTGTCAAAGGTATTCCCCAGCTGGGCAAATAACAGTCCTTTTGCTCTCCGATACTCATCCATCGTTTTGTGATAATCCAAATGATCTTGAGTTAAATTTGTAAAAACAGCAATATCAAAGTCACAGCCATGTACCCGCCCTTCCACAAGGGAATGCGAGGAAACTTCCATTGCGGCCGTCGACACATGTTTTTCCTGCATTTGATGAAACACTTTTTGCAAGGTTAAACTATCCGGAGTCGTATTTTTTGTTTCCAGCATTTTGTCCCCTATTTTTATGTACATAGTGCCGATCAATCCGGCCTTTTCGCCTGCTTTCTGAAAAATTTCATACAGCAAATGACTAGTCGTCGTTTTACCATTCGTTCCAGTAATTCCAATTAACTTTAACGATTTTGTCGGCGATTGATAAAAGGCATCTGCCAATACGGCCATCGCTCTTTTTGTATCTTTTACATACACAACAGGGACGTCCACTTCAATGGTCTCTTCGGCCACGATTGCTGCCGCCTGTTGTTCCGCCGCTGCTTTTGCGAACTGATGACCGTTTACCGTATACCCTTTAATACAAATAAAAAGGGAACCCTTTTTCACTTTTCGATGATCATTTTCAATCGAAGTGATGTCTGGGTTTTCCTCGGAAGTAAGCTGGTAAAAAGGCAATGATTTTATCAAACTTTGCAGTTTCATTATGTCCAATCCTTTCTAACAGTCGCATCCATCCTATGTATTTGGCTGTTTGGCGGTTCTTACGATTCAATCTTTTCACTGATGGATACTTGGCCATGACAGCCACTCTTTTCTCATTTTAACGAAATTCCTCTGAGAATGCGAACCAATAGTCGAAGAAAAATGAACTCAAAACAGAGAGGCAAATTGAAAAAAATGTCGAGCTGTGGCAGTCACTTATTCATATTAACACAGAATGGTATGTTCTGCTTAACTTTTTGAAGAAGAAATAGCGGTAGGCGGCTTATAGCCGCCTGTCGCTAATTCATAAAAATACGGATGGTGGCTCCTTCTTCTACTTTTGTTCCCGGCTTTGGAGATTGGTTGACCACTTTGTTTCCATTTCCGCTCACATCGAATTTTAATGGATATCGTTGTTCCAACAATTCTTTTTTAGTCATACCTTCCAGATTGGGAACCTCGATTATTTTCGGGTCATTCCACTGTCGCTTCTTTTCTATTTGATTTTTTCTCGGTTTGACATTCATTGCCTGCAAACTGTCATCCATCATTTTGCCTACAATTGGAGCTGCGACGGTTCCTCCGAATTGAATCGTGCCTTTAGGATTGTCCACTGCCACATAGACGACGATTTGTGGGTCATCTGCAGGTGCAAATCCGATAAAAGAAACGATATGATTATTTTCTAAATAACGGCCGTTTTGTGCTTTCTGAGCCGTTCCCGTTTTCCCGCCGACCCGGTAAGAATCGACATAGGCGTTTTTTCCCGACCCTTTCGCAACGACACTTTCCAACGCATAGCGAATTTGTTTGGATGTCTCTTCCGAAATGACTCTTCTCTTTTTGACAGGAGTTTTTCTCATCAAAACTTCATGAGTGTTTGGATCAATTAATTCTTTCGCTACATACGGCTGGTACAAAATTCCGCCATTGACGGCAGCGGCAACAGCTGCTACTTGCTGAATAGGAGTAACGGAAACGCCTTGGCCGAAAGCGGTAGTAGCCAATTCAACTGGCCCTACTTTTTTCAAAGGAAATAATAACCCCTTTCCTTCTCCTTGCAAGTCGATGCCGGTTTTTTCGCCAAAGCCGAAATTATGGATATATTTGAACAATTTTTCTTTTCCCAGCCGTTCTCCCAATTCGACAAAACCGGGGTTGCAGGAATTTTGGACCACTTCCAAAAATGTTTCCGTCCCATGTCCTCCCCGCTTCCAGCAATGTAGTGTGGAACCCGACACTTCAATATAACCGGGATCATGAAACTTTTCTTTCTCCAAGTCTACCTTTTTTTCCTGAAGAGCCGCAGCCAGAGTAATAATTTTGAATGTCGAACCTGGTTCATACGTGCTCCAAATAGGCAAATTTCGGTTGTAGATTTCCGGAGGGACATCCTTATAGTTTGCAGGGTTAAAGGTTGGCCTGGAAGACATCGCTAAAATTTCCCCTGTATTTGGGTTCATCGCAATGGCTATGATGCCGTCTGGACGATATTTGGCTTCCGCATTGTCCAATTCCCTTTCAATTATCGTCTGCACTTTTGTATCAATGGTCAGCACTAAATCTGCTCCGTCCATAGGAGGCTGGTAGTCGTCGGACATATTGGGCATTTTTTTGCCCTTAGCATCAGAATAATATTTCATCGAACCTTTCTGGCCTCTCAACTCTTTATCATATGTCAACTCTAGCCCGGCCAACCCTTGATTATCGATCCCTGTAAACCCTAGTACGTGCGACAAGTAGCTTCCAAATGGATAATAGCGCTTTGAATCTTCCGCGATAAAAACTCCTTTTATTCCTAACGCTCGAATTTCGTTCGCTTTTTCATAAGAAATTTTTCTGCCCTCAGGTAAGCGTTCAATAGAAGTTTTTTTCGTCAAGTGCATATACAATTTTTCTTCATTCGCATTGAGAACAGCCGCCAACTTTTCGGCAGCTTCGGCGGGATTTTCAATTTGCCGAGGCATGACATAGATCGTCGGAGAGCTTTTGTTTGTAGCTAGTGCAATGCCATTACGGTCGAGAATGTTTCCGCGTTCAGGCTCAAATGGTATATTACGGCTCCATGAGTCTTTCGCTTTATCTGTCAGCATATCTCCCATAGCAAATTGAACATAGCCAAGTCTAGCATCCATAATAGCGAATATTATCATCCCTGCAAGCAGCAAAAAGGTCAAACGTTTTCGAACAGTCACTTGAGAAACACGTTTCAACAAATCCCCTCCTTTCCGGGCTCGTTTCCAATATATGCTTGTTTTTTTTTAATAGAACGGACAAACCCTTAAAGAGAGATCTACTACTATCGTTGAAATGGAACGAGAATGAGACGTATACTATGCACTAGCGCCGTTCACTTTTTCTAGTATCATCAAGCCATGATGGACAGGCTGGTGATGAAAACTTTAAAGAGAGACCAATATTTCAAATAAAAAAAGCTGGAACCTATCCCCAATTGTTTGGGCGAGATAGCTCCAGCTCCACTACTAAAAGTTGTCTACAGAACGTTATTTTTTCGTTTTCCTGTCTTTCTTGTCCTCTTTCTCTTTTTTATTGCTGTTTTACGTAATTTTCAGGTCTTGTTAAATGTATGACAAGCTCCGATCCTTTTTTCACTATTTCATTCGGCTTCATGTTTTGTTTTACCACATAGCCTTTTCCGCTCACACTCAGTTTCAAGCCTGCTAATTTCGCCACTTTTGTCACATCGCGCAAGGACCAACCCTTTAAGTCCGGAATCGTTAACGGTCCATCTGTTAACAGGATGACCTTTTCTCCTTCGAGAAGCGTTGTGGACGTTTCTGGATCCTGATTTTGAATAGTGGCTCCCTTTCCTAGCAAAACAGGCTCTAATCCTGCCTCTTTCACTTTTTGAACCGCATCTTCCGCATTCATTCCCGAATAATCATCGACTTTGATCGTTTTGGCTGAAATCTTGCGCTGCGGTTTAATATTTAAATACTGCAAACTGTTTTTCATGACAGGATTAAAAATTTTGGCCACTGGGACCCCTCCCGTCTCATTTTTGAGATGGGGCTGCTGTACGGCCACATATACGATCAGCTGAGGATCATTCTTTGGTGCCATTCCTAAGAAAGAAAAAAGATAATTTTCCGCACCGCTTAAATAGCCGCCGCCATTAGGATTGGAAAGCTGAGCTGTTCCTGTTTTTCCTATCACGTCATAGCCATCAATATTATAAATTTTTCCAGTTCCATTTTTCGCTGTTAAGACCGTACGCAAAATATCCCGAACTTCTTTTGCCGTATTGGAAGAGATTGGTTTCCCCACTTCTTCAGGCTTTGTTTGTTTCACTATTTTATTCGTATTAGGATCGACGATTTTATCAATCACATACGGTTTCATCATTTTCCCATTATTCGCAATGGCTGTAGCGCCTTGAACAAGCTGTAATGCTGTTACCGTCGTCCCTTGTCCGAAGGCCGTTGTCGCCTTTTCTACAGGATACCGGTATAAGATATTTCCGGAAGCTTCATTTGGGAGGTCAATTCCTGTTTTCTTGCCAAAGCGGAAACGGTCCAAATATTCTCGGAACGTATCCGATCCCATCCTATCCAGCAAATGCACAAAGGCTACGTTGGAAGAACGCTGCACCCCTTCCAAATAAGTAATGGTACCCCAGCCTACTCCACCGTTATGATCACGTATGACGCTGGTTCCCACTTTATAGCTTCCAGATTTATAAGTTGCATTTGGTGAAAATACGCCTTCTTCCACTGCGGCCGCAAGCGTAAAAATTTTCATCACTGACCCAGGTTCATAAGCAGATTCCACGATCTCATTGCGCCAATTATCAGACAAACCTTCTCGTGATTCCAAATCGAAAGTAGGTCTTTGGCCCATTGCCAGTATTTGGCCGGTTTTTGGATCTGCAACAACAGCTATGATTTTAGTAGGATTGTATTCTTTCTCTACTGTGTTCAATGCATCTTCCAAAAATACTTGTATTTTAGAATCAAGCGTCAAATAAATATTATCGCCGTTCTTCGGTTCTTTCACCATTTCTTTTTTATTCGGCAATAAATATCCCCATAAATCACTCTCATATTGAATTTTTCCATTTCTGCCGCGTAAAAAGCGGTCATACGCTTTTTCGATTCCTAATTGTCCAATACTTTCGTCTGATTTTTCGTCGTTTTTGGCAAAACCAATTAAATGCGAAGCGAATTTGCCGTTCGGATAAAATCGAGTTGAATCTCGCAAAAACACGATTCCGGGCAATTTTTCTTTTTCGATTTTTTCTTTTACATCATAGGAAAGGTTGCGGCCTGCATTGCCAAATTCAACTTGAAAAACCCCTTTTTTCGTTAAACGCTTGTAAATCTCTTTTTCATCCATATGAATATATTTGGCCAATATTTGGGCGGTTTTTTTCGGATTTGTGACATGATGTGGATTTTTTGGATCGCTTGTTGCCTTTTTATCCAGAATAGCCGCAAGCTTGTAAGTAACCGTATCCTCAGCAATCACCTCTCCGTTGCGGTCATAAATGTTTCCGCGATGAGCAACCAATGTATCAGTTTTCATATATTTCTGCAACGCTTCGTTCGCCAACACATGACCGTCTACTTTTCCAGTAATCTCTATGTATAAAAAACGTACAAATAAGACAAAAAAGAGCATAGCGAAAATAACAAATAAAATCGCTGCTCCTTTTCGGATGTTTATTTGATTTCCATTCATTTTACTGCACAACCTTAATGTTTTGTTGATTCAAGTTCAGTCCTTGTTGTTTTGCCTTTTCCCAGATTCTTTCATATGTACTTTCTTCACTGATTTGCATTTTTAAATCCGTGTTCACTTTTTGCTGATTTTTCACTTTTGCTTCGATTTTTTGGATCTCCTTATTCGTTTGATAAATGGCGGTTTCATTTGAAATGATTTTCACTGACAGCATACAAAAGAACAATGCAAAAACAACGATCATCACTTTTTCCCCCGGGGTCAGCCACCTTTTATGGCGGCGGACTTTCCTTGGTGCTCCCGGTTTCCGTAGTTCCTTTTCCTCGAATGCTTGTACTTTTTGCACTACATTCGCCATCGTTTTCCCCCACTCATTCTAAATTTTTTCTGCAATTCTTAGCTTCGCCGAACGGGCACGGTTGTTGCTCATGATTTCTGCTTCATTCGGTACAATGGGCTTTTTTGTGATAACTTTTAATTTCGGTCTGTATTCTTCTGGAAGTATAGGTAAACCCGGAGGTAAATCTGGACCTGAACTTAGCGATTTAAACATTTGCTTGCAAATACGGTCCTCTAATGAATGAAACGTGATGACACTTATTCGTCCCCCAGAATTCAATAATTCAACGGCATCGTTCAACGACTGTTCAAATGCGGATAACTCATCATTGACCGCAATTCTGACCGCCTGAAATACCCGCTTGGCAGGGTGTCCGCCTTTTCTTCGAGCAGGAGCCGGAATGGCTTCCTTGATTAGTTCCACAAGCTGGCCAGTCGTCTCAATCGGTGCTTGTTTTCGAGCTTCTTCAATGTTTCGGGCGATTGACTTGGAAAACTTTTCTTCCCCGTACCGGAAAAAGATTCGGACAAGGTCTTCGTAAGGCCATTCATTGACGATTTCATATGCCGTTCGTTCCGCATCAAGATCCATCCGCATATCAAGAGGGGCATCATGATGATAGCTGAATCCCCGCTCCGGCGTGTCTAGCTGGGGAGAGGAAACACCGAGGTCATATAAAATTCCGTCTACTTTATATAATCCAATCGACTCCAACTCTTGTTTGATGAATCGGAAGTTGCTTTTGACGAAGGTGATTTGATCTCGGTAAGCATTCAACTTTTCTTTGGCAAATTGCAGTGCCGTGGCATCTTGATCGAATGCAATTAATCGTCCTCTTTCAGACAATTTCGATGCTAAATAATGACTATGTCCTCCACCGCCAAGAGTGCAGTCGACATAAATGCCGTCGGGCCGAACATTTAGTCCGTCCACCGCCTCTTTTAATAAAACTGTTTCATGTACAAAATTCATTTCCATCCATCCAATCGAATCTAAATATCAAAATCCATCATATTCTCAGCGATCTCTGTAAAAGACTCTTCCGACTTTGCAAAATAGTCTTCCCAAATCGGTTTGCTCCAAATCTCTATTCGATTGGAAACTCCTAGAATCACACATTCTTTCTCCAATTGAGCGTATTGCAAAAGAGTTGAGGGAATATTTATTCTTCCTTGTTTGTCTAGTTCGCATTCCGTTGCTCCTGAAAAGAAAAATCTAGTGAAGCTTCGTGCGTCTTTTTTTGTTAGGGGCAGTGCTTTCAATTTTTCTTCTAATATCGACCATTCCTGAAGGGGGTATCCAAACAAACATTGATCCAATCCTCTCGTCAAAACAAATGCTTCGCCAAGGTCTTCCCTAAATTTAGCGGGGATGATCAATCTTCCTTTTGCATCAATGCTATGTCGGTATTCCCCCATGAACATGTCTAAACCCCACTTTCTAACCTAACTGTACCACATTCCCCCACTTTTCTCCACAACTAATTATTTCTTGAAACATTTAAGATTTCCTCTTTTTGAAAAAAAATTAAAATCACCATCTGTTCGATTTAGATTTTCTATGTTCTTGTCTGTCTACACCACTGGTTCGTTCACACTTACCTTCTTTTCTACATCGAAGCGAAACATAATCCGGATAAGTTTTTCTTTCGATGATCGCTTTCTTTCTTCTTTTTATTACGAGGAATCGACAGTTGAAAAAACTAGATGCTGTCACATGTTGAATCATTCAGAAGTAGCGAAACGAAAATTAAAGTACAAATCCCTTTTCATCATGGACCGCTCCGTTCAAATAGAAAAAACCGGCCAAAGCCGGTTTCAGTGAACGTGATTTCAAATTTTGACTAATTGATGAGTGCCGTCAAACGCAAATGGCAGTTCCAATAGATCCTGAATAAAGGAAATACCGTATTGATTCATAAAATAAAAAAGATTCCACACTCTTTCTTGAGGGCCGCCGTTCGGATGAAGGCTGTTTTCGATACGGTCGTATTTTTGAAGGATGGCTTGATGTTTGACCATGAGGTTTTGGTCGGTTTTTTTCTGAAGATAATCCAGCTGCCGCAAATGAAGTTCAAGATTTTTTTCCACAAGAGAAAAAGTTCCTAACTCCATTTTGCGGGCTCTCTCTTTTATTTTTTCATACTGCTCCAATAAACCCTCTTTCGTAGACTCGATCAAATCGTGGAAAGTATCGTCCCGTACCGTGTCCCAATATTTATTTTTTTCGCTTGATACGCCCGATTCAATCGCTGTTTTGACATCTATTCCTAATACTTCAAGATCTCTGGCCACACTTCTCTCTAGAAGGGTAATATTTAAGCGCGGAAGGATCGGCGGCAGCTTCATATTCAAAAACTCAAAAGCTAGTTTTAATTCCGCCCAATAAGCAATTTCACCAGGCCCCGCTATAAATGCCAGCGTTGGAAACAGCTGTTCTTGCATGATCGGTCTCGTGACCACATTATTGCTGAAACAATGTGGTTCTGTTTTCAGTCGATCGAGCAAATGATCCATGCTAATCTCTATTTCGCCGTTTTTACCGGTAAACCGTTCCTTTTCTTTTTTGTATTCAAGCAAAATTCGTTCTCCACATTCGTAAAGAAAAAGGTTTGCCGCTTCTTCACTCAATTCGATCATTTTAGAAAATCCAGCTTGTCGAATGATCGATTGCTGCTCTAGCACTTTTTCCGTAATGCTCTTATTTTCATAGATCATATGCCGAAAATAAGGGATTTCCAATTTGCGCAGCGGCTCAAATGCTGAATCTATCAACAAAAGACCGTATTGGCTAAATAATTGGGCGATCAGGCAGCGAAAAAAATCAGCAATGGTATTCGAACGTTCAATGGCTTCCCGAAGCAAGTTAAGCAGACCGTTTGTATGCTCTGTTTCTCCGAACTGCCGTATAATCCCTTCGACCCACTTTTGCATCGTTATTTTATCAAAAGAGATATCAGAAACCATTTTTTTTTCTAAAATTCTTTCCGGATAAGAGATCTTTTCCATTTTCGTTCCTTTTTGAACATAGAGATGATTAACTTCCAAGAAATCATGATCCTCTCCAGCGATCCAAAAAACAGGAATGACAGGTACTCCCAGTTTTTCCTCCTGTAAGCCGGCAAAACGAATAACGGAAATAATTTTATGAATGGTGTAAAGAGGACCTGTCAATAGCCCCGCCTGCTGGCCACCCAAAACCACCGCTGAATTTGGGAGTTTAAGCTTATGAATAGATCGCTGAACGGCGGGAATATGTAAAAAATCTTCCATATATTCTTCCACGCAACTAGCTATTTCATTTCGCAGGAATGTCCGGTTTTCAAGTTCTCTCAGTCTTTTTTCAAATACATGTTCATCAGATAAACGATAATGAAAAAAATCCACAACCGGCTTTTCCTGTTTTAAGTATGATGAAGCAAATAAGTTGATTGCTGGAATTTGAATGCTTTCCAGTTCCATATATATGTACTCCCCTTCTTCAGACATGTCGTTTTTATATGCTGTGTTTATGGAAAATTCGAAAATAATCCATATCGGCAAAAATCAATGACCGTGGTCCAAATGACTCTCCAGCCCTTTTATTATCCAATAAAATGTTTGAATCATAGGAGTGCTGATTTGTTTTTGTTCCGCTATCTTTAAAACATATCCTAAAATGGCATCAATTTCTGTTTTTCTCCCATTCTCTAAATCGATCAGCATAGAGGAACGGTTTTCCGCCGTCTTTCGAATAATATCCAACACTTTGTTGAATATGTCATCCGATTTATATTCTGGAAACACGGATACCAGTTCCGTAAACATGGACGTTAACAGCTGATAATAATACGGATTTTTGATTAATTCTCCATTTGGAACTTTCAAAACAGCCGATAGCGGATTGATCATAGCATTGGCAAATAGCTTTGCCAACAGCATTTTTCGATAATTTTGATGAAATTGGAAAGGAAACGATCCATCAGTGTGCGACACAAATTTCTCAAGAAATGGCTGCGACCCCCGATAAACCGACACATTGGTCATTCCCCTTCCCCTCACTCGGACGATCGTATCTTGTTCTTTCAAAACACCGTGTTCGACTGTTCCTAAATAGATGTTTTTTTGAGGAAGCTGTTCCAAAAGAAAAAGATGACCCATCCCATTTTGCAAAAACAACAATGAGACATCTGGTGATAATTGACGGAAAAATGGGACCATCCCTTGTAAATGATATTGTTTCACAGCAACCAATAAGAAAGTCTCATCAATCAAATCCGCATCGGGCAACTGTTTGGCACATACGAGTTCTCTTTGTTCACGGCCATTTTCCTTTAAGGCAATTCCTTCTTCTAGAATGGCCTTACTTTGTCTAGCTGTTCTTGTATAAACGGTTACTGGAAGCCATTTTGATAGATTGGCGGCATAAAATAGTCCAATAGATCCACCGCCGATCACACCGATTTTCATTTCATTTTTTACATCCATCATCCATTCCCCGTCCTCTGGACTCTGCTATTATTCTCTTTCTTTTTGTCCATGATATCACTTTTCCAATGTCTGATTTCATCGATCAATTGATCTTTTCTTCACTTTACAAACATTTTATCAAAAATGCCAAACTTTTAATAACCATTTTTCACCGCCGGATGTTATCTGGATAGAAAAGAAGAAAACGTTTACTTAATTAAATCTATTCATATATAATAAAATTAAAAAATAGACTCAAAACATTTCATATGATTCTTTTCACCTGTATAGATGAATCATCCCTCAATAAACAAGGAGGTTTTCGCCTATGACAGTAAAAGTAGAAAATTTAAAAGTAAATTTCAAAACATTAGAGGAGTTCACTCAGTTTAAAGAATACGGACTTCAAGAACTTTCCATGCTGGAGGAATTAGAATATTCCTTAGTAGAAGACGCGGCTGCTTCCCCTTTTTACGGAATCTACTTTGGAGACAAATTGGTTGCGCGTATGTGCTTGTATGTAAAAGATGGCCACTTTGATGACGCCTTCCAAGGCTATGATAAGCATCTGGAAATTTGGAAGTTGGAAGTGCTTCCACAATACCAATTTAAAGGATATGGACGTATGCTTGTAGACTATGCCAAACACTTCAATTTGCCGATTGTGACAAGACCCCGTGTAAAATCTCAAGATTTTTGGATAAAAATGGGGTTCCAATCATTATCGAAAGACTCTTCTCGTCTTGTTTGGATTCCCCATTCCATCATCACAAAAAAAATCAGCTGATGAAAAGAGAGGCGGATTCAATGGTTCCCCATTTGATCCGTCCTTCTTTTCATTTTGCCGTTTAGTTTTGCTCATCTACCGCCAATTTTCTTGCCCTCTCCATAATATACAGAAGCGAGCGGTAATCCTCTTCCAACTGCTCGTATTTGGTTTTCAGCTGTTCGTATTGTTTCTTTTCTTCATCCATCTTCGCTGTCAATGCCTCTATTTCCTTTTCTAGCAATTGTTTTTCTTTAACAACCTGATCACATTGGTCAGCCTTCTTTAGCTTTTCGGTCAAATAAGCAATCATTTCGTCAACATTTTGTGTAACAGTGCTCTTCAAATTAGAGCTTGCTAAAGAATCGTCAGTAGATATCCTTTCTTTTAAAAGCTCTTTTTTTACTTGTTTTCGCTGCTTTTTAGCTAGTTCAATTCCTGATTGATATTGTTTCCTTACATAAGAGTTCCAGCGAAAGCCACAAGCAGCTGCTGTTCGGGAAAGCTTTTTGCCAACTTCTTCAAAAGCTTTTAATTGCGTGCTTCCGTCTCGAATATGACGCAATACCACTTCTGCTAATAAAACATCTTCATCTTGAGTCCAAGCATCTTGACGCATTGCAGACAAGTCTATCCCCCCACTATCACTATCGGTTAATCGAGCCGCAAAAACCGCAAAATCGGCCCTCAAGCTTTTGCTTCCACAAATAGCCGGTAGTAGTTCCGCTTTATAGTAATACATATGTAGGTAGTAGAAGTGATAGACTGTTTCAAATTCAAATTCCCTTTTTTTATTTCGAAAGGCTTATACCTAATACTATTTCCGTTCTGTTGCTGCTTCTTATTTCTTTGGTGAATCGCTTATTCCTTTTGTAAAAGGCAGGTAACATTAGATGAGTTTTCCCGAAAAATCAAATTTCTTTTTGCCGAAGATGTTACAGAGGAAAAGAATCAGAAATTCACTTTGAGCTTCTTTCAAACTCCGTGTCACTATGTACACCTTTGTGCGAAACAAACCAGTGCTGCTTTCATGGCTTATAGACTGCCTCTATTAAAGAGTACAAAAAACGCGAAGGATATGTATCCTTCGCATTTTTTGAACATTATTTATTCACAACTTCTTTTCCTTTGTAAGTTCCACATGATGGACATACACGGTGAGCAAGTTTCATTTCACCGCAGTTTGGGCATTCTACCATTCCTGGTACTTGCAATTTATAATGAGTACGACGTTTGTTTTTTCTTGTTTTAGATGTTCTTCTGAAAGGTACTGCCATTTTTTCCACCTCCTTAAAGAGAGTTATCATCTATGAAGGCCAGAATAAGCTGGTTCTTCTCGGTTTATTTGTCATCTGCAAAAAGATCAGCCAGCTTTGCCAAGCGGGGATCTATTTTTTCACTCTGTTCTTGAAGAAGTTGATCCTCTGTTAACAGCTTCCAATCCTTCCCTGAAGGAAGTTCTTTTTTCTTGGCTTCTTCACTAATCACTTGCATCGGTACTTCCGATAATAACATTTCTTTTATGACAGGCAACAAATCCAATGTGTCTCCTTGAACCTTATGGACATCTTCATCTTCCCAATCCTGTCTGGACCATTCTTTTAAAACGTATGTCTCGGTTGAATCGATAGCAAATGGGTATGGAACATCCACCAACGTCCGAGCACACGGCAGAATAAATTGACCCTTCACATGGAGATGAAACGCCACTTTTTCTGCACTAATATCAGCTCTTCCCGTAATATGTACGGGTGAAAGATCACGGATTTGTTCATCCATTTGTTTTAATTCCGGTATCTCTACCGTCTCGTCAATGATAAAGTCATCACGATTTTTTCGCAATTGTGCAATGGACCACTTCAAAAAAATCACCTCAAGGCAACAGAAATAATTATATATTCCCCTTATATGATTGTCAACTTTTTTTCTTTACAGGATAAAGAAAACTATTCTTAGTATACCACTTTTTCATCTATTATCTTCTTTTTGTTGATCCATCCATCCTTCCCCGCTAGAATGAAAATAACAATTTGCTTTCAAAGGATGAGAAAACGTGAAAAGTGCTGGAATTGTGGTTGAATATAATCCTTTTCATAACGGCCACTTGTATCATATTATGCAGACGAAACATGTAACAGGTGCTGAAGTGCTGATTGCTGTGATGAGCGGCCATTTTTTGCAAAGAGGAGAACCGGCGCTCCTTTCCAAATGGGCGAGGGCAAAAATGGCCCTGCATTCCGGAGTTGACCTTGTTGTGGAGCTCCCTTATTATTTCGCCACTCAGAAGGCCGAAACCTTTGCTTTCGGAGCCATTGCTCTTTTACACGAGCTCGGTGTGGATAGTTTTTGTTTTGGAAGCGAATCAGGGGATATCAAAACGTTTGAAAAAACGGCCATCTTACTGGAAGAAAAAAATGAATGGATTCAGAAAGAAATACAAAAATGGGTAAAAACGGGCATCAGCTATCCAAAGGCCCAGTCTCTAGCTATGAAGAACGTTTTGGAAAACATTTCTGTTTTGGACATATCCAAGCCTAATAATATTTTGGGCCTTCAATATATAAAAGCGAGGAATCGGCTTTCATCACCCATGAAAACGTTTACGATTCCTCGAAAAGGAGCAGGCTATCACGATAAAAAACCGAATCATTCGATAGCAAGCGCTACTGGTATTCGCCATTCTATTTTTCACCAAACAGGCGTTCGGTTAGACCGTGTAAAACCGTATGTTCCCGATACGACATTCACCGAATTAAAAAATTATCTTTCCTTTTTCGGTGTTCTCCATCATTGGGAATTGTATTGGCCTTATTTGCAATATCAATTGCTTTCTGCTAAGCCGGAGGAACTACATACGATCTACGAAGTGGAAGAAGGAATTGAATATCGGCTGATCGAGGCGGCCCATCAATCCACTTCTTTTCAGCATTTTATGGAATCCGTCAAAACAAAGCGCTATACATGGACGCGCCTGCAGCGAATGTGCGTACACATTTTAACCAATACATCAAAAGAGCAAATGGCGGCTGAATCGCAATATCCTTCCTATATCAGGCTGCTAGGGATGACATCAAAAGGGCGAGAATATTTAAGCAATGTGAAGAAAACATTACAGCTGCCGTTGATTGCCAAGGCGTCCGTTTATCGGAATCTCTTGACAGCAGATAGGAAAGCGACCAATATTTACGCATTGGGATTGCCTTCAAACAAACGTTCAGAGCTGCTTAACAGTGATCTTCTCCTTTCTCCTGTGATCATTCCTTAATCTGTTGTCTTCACTTGAAAAGAAGGAGCAAACAGGAGATTGAAAGAGAGGAAGGTTTCCCTTCTTTTCGTTTGAAAAGTTTTTCCCGCTTTTTGGCAATGGGTCCAGGACTTCTCCACTTTAAGAACGTGGAGGCATTCCTGTTCTCGTTCCATTTTTCCGTGTTTCATGATTCCTTCGGTTTTAGATTCTGCAAATAAGAAAGGGCATCATCCATCGTTTTGACAGGAACAATTTTCATGTTTGTTTTCGTATCTTTGGCCACCTTTACTGCTTCTTCATAATTCGATTGAAATTCTGGGTGCTTCTTCTTCCATTCTTTCGGTACTGGATCATTAGGAGCGAAAAAGATATCCGCTCCAGCTTTTTCAGCGGCCACTACTTTATAAGCAATTCCTCCAATTCGACCAACGGTTCCGTCCGGAGAAATGGTCCCTGTACCAGCGATTTTATATCCTTTCGTAATATCTTGTTTCACCAACTGGTTATAGATTTCCAAACTAAACATAAGTCCCGCAGATGGTCCACCGATGTTTTTCGTATGGATCGTCACTTTTGGATGAGTGGTCACTTTTATATCGTCCATTAATCCTATTCCAATGCCAGTTTTATGTTTCTGCATAGGGAATTTCATGGTACTGATCGGTTTTGTCATTTGTTTTTCTTTGCGAACAATAGTGACTTTCAACTGTGCACCCGGTGGTTTAGATTGGACATATTTCATAAATTGTGAGGATGAAATTAAATTCCTACCGTCTACCGCAATAATCCTATCTCCTGGCTTTAATACCTTTTCTGCGGGCATATCAGGAAAAACATCCAACACATACACTCCTTTAAAGTGAGTGCGATACGGCCGTTTGATTTTATGAAAAGCGGCGATGATCGCATTATTTTGTGAGCTGTTCATATCATACATTTGGCGGATATTGTATTCTTCATCTGTTTCCTCTTGGCCAAACAATTCTTTTTCCGGGATCACTTCATACTTGCGAATAGAAGCGAGCAAATAGGTAGGAAGCGTGGCTTTTCCAATCTTTACTGTTGTCAGCATCAGTTCTCCCTTTTCTTTTGTCCCGCCTTCGACCTTGATGACCGAATCCAATTCACGGGCGATTCCTGGCTCTGTAATATAATAAGGAAGAGGGGAAAATAACATTACAGCCAAGCATAACCCTGCTATAAAAATAAAAAAGTATGACCTTTTATTTTGTCTCACCCTCATGGTTCTCCTTCCAGTCATCTATAATAGTTAAAATTTCAGGAATCCTTTTACGGGCTTCATTTTCACCAGCTTGAATAATTTCTTGGATGTTCGTAAAACTTCGTGAATTGAATTTTCCTACCGGTGGTTTGATCATGAGATGTGATTCTACCGTACGATTTTTCATCGCTTCTAGCTGTAAAATGTCGATGCTCTGAATGATAACATCATAAATCGTCGAAATATCCGTTCCTTTTTTCACTCCCGACACATCAACCCCGATGATAATATCCGCCCCCATTTCCTTTACTACCGAAACTGGGACACGATCCACCACTCCACCGTCCACCAATAGTTTACCGTTCCATTTTTCAGGGACAAAGATTCCAGGAATAGAAATGCTCGCCCTAACGGCATCAGCGACGGGACCTTTCGTGAATACAACCTTTTCTGCCTGTTTCAGGTCCGTGGCGACAATCGCAACGGGCAACATTAAGTCTTCAATATTTTTGCCATGAGTCAATAAACGAATCATGTCTTTGATTCGATTGCCCGCAATCAATCCCATTTTAGGGACAGTAAAATCTAAAAAGAACTTTTTCCGAAACGCTAAGGAAAACTTGCTTAATTGCTCCATACTGTGGCCCGCACCATATAAACTCGCGACAAGAGCACCCATGCTGCTGCCTGCAATCATATCGATAGGAATGGAAGCCTCTTGAAATGCTTTTAATACCCCCACGTGGGCAAATCCCTTCGCTCCCCCGGATCCGAGAGCAAGACCGATCTTAAGCTTTGCCAAAACTTACCCGACCTCCTTCTCTATTCAGCTTCCACACTTCCAGTATTTCCTTGTTCGGTGAAACTCATTTGTTATCATATGGTCTATTTCAAAATCATATGAGTATATTGAATTATCAGGACAAGAAATTCACAGCAGCGATCATTTTACCCATTTCCTTACTGTTCAGAGCGAAACTTCAGATAGGAGGTACAGAACATGACCCCTTCCAAATTAAAAACAGCTGTTTTAGCTCTAATGGCGACTATCTTTACGTTTTCTTTGATTGCGTTTCCAGAAGAAGCGTTTGAAGCATCCATTAGAGGATTGAATATGTGGTGGGAGGTAGTATTTCCTTCCCTTCTTCCATTTTTTATCATATGTGAAATGTTGATTGGCTTTGGAGTGGTCAAATTTATCGGTGTTTTACTAGAGCCGTTAATGCGCCCTCTGTTCCGCGTACCCGGTGCCGGTGGATTTGTCTGGGCGATGGGAATTGCTTCCGGATTTCCAGCAGGGGCAAAACTGACAGCCAGGTTGCGCCAGGAAGGACAGCTGACTCGAAATGAAGCAGAGAGACTAGTGTCTTTCACAAATTCTTCTAACCCGTTATTTATTTTTGGTGCAGTTTCTGTAGGATTTTTTTATAACCCTCATCTTGGCGTCATTCTAGCTCTCTCTCACTATTGCGGTAATTTTCTTGTTGGGTTAACGATGAGATTTTACGGGGAAGATCGGAGAGAAAAAAGAACAAGGAACAACCAAACATCTCTCTTAAAAGCAGCGTTCAACGCCTTGCATGAAACTAGAATAAAAGAAAATCGACCCATCGGAAAACTATTAGGAGATTCTGTGATGTCATCCATTCAAACTCTTTTAATGATAGGTGGATTTATTATTTTATTTTCCGTTGTCAATAAGCTTTTGTACCTTCTACATATCACGTCTTTTGTCAGTCAAATCGTTCAAGCCCTTTTTTCCTTATTCGGGCTTTCTGCAAGTTTAAGCATCCCTTTTATTTCAGGATTGTTCGAAATCACGCTTGGCAGTCAAATGATCAGCCAAGTTCCCCATGTACCGGCAATTGAACAAGCCATCCTTGTTAGTTTTCTTCTGGCTTTTAACGGATTTAGTGTTCAAGCACAAGTGGCGAGCATATTGGCGCAAACAGATATACGCTTTAAACCATTTTTCTTTGCTCGTTTGCTTCACGGCATTTATGCTTCGACCATTGCCTTTTTACTTTGGCCGCTTTTATACGAGCACTTTTTCAAAAATGGGGAGACACTTCATTCCACTCCGGTATTCAAAAGCGGCCGTCAATCCATGTCTTTGCTTCACTGGTTTGAAAACAACGGTCCTTTCATCACCATTTGCGCACTCGTTGTCTATTTATTTATCTATGCTCGCCGTTCCTTTCCCGAACGAATACGCTAATACAAAACCAGCCAATACAAAGGGGATTTCCCCTCTTTTTATCAGCTGGTTTGTTTTAGCCGCTACTTTTGCCCATTGTGCAAGTTTTTGAATTTCTCCTTTAGCGCTATCTCTACTTCTTTTGGAACAAGAGCTGAAATTTCGGCATTATATTCCGCTGCTTCTTTTATAATACTGGAACTTAAAAAGGAGTATTGGCTGTTTGTCATCATAAAAAAGGTCTCAATATTTTCATCGAGAAATTTGTTCATCGAAGTGATTTGCATTTCATATTCAAAATCGGAAACGGCACGAAGTCCTCTTAGAATGACATTGGCATTGATGCTTTTGGCATAATCTACAAGCAAACCATGAAAAGAATCAATCTCCACATTAGGTATATGTTTTGTCACTTGGCGGATGAGTTCCATCCTTTCTTCCACCGTAAACAGCGGTTTTTTGGCAAAATTGTGAAGTACTGCTACATATACCTTATCGAACACTTTCGCTCCTCTTTGTATGATATCTAAATGACCGTTTGTAATCGGGTCAAAACTCCCTGGACATACGGCAATACTAGTCATGTCTAATCCCCCTTTTCTTCCTTGCTCTCTATCTTTCGATAAATGGTGACCCCAATAATTCCATAAGTTTCATGTTTCCATTTCCATAGATTTCCTGACCTTTGAGGAAGCGTGATTTCTTTACTGTGTTCACAAACGACAAATCCATTTTCTTTTATGTATCCTTTATTAAAAACGGTTAAAAGCTCCTCTAATTTTTGCTTTCTATACGGGGGATCCAAAAACACACCATCAAAGCGGATTCCCCTTTTCTTTATAGCTTGCAAAGCCCTGAAAGATTCATTTCGGTATACTTCGCTCTGTTCCCGAAAACCGCAAAAATCGATATTGGCGTGGATGGTCTGAATAGCTTTTGAATCTTTATCGACAAAGATCATTTTTTCAAAGCCACGACTTAAGGCTTCTATGCCCAATCCGCCGCTTCCTGCAAACAAATCGAGACCAGTACCTCCAGTAAAATAAGGCCCCACCATATTAAAAATCGCTTCTTTTACTTTATCAGTAGTCGGTCTAGTCGATTTCCCAGGAACAGCTTTCAATTGTTTTCCTTTACAAATTCCAGAAATCACTCGCATGTTTACTCACCATTGTTAGAAAAATTCTTTCTCATGGTATCATAATTTGGCCTTTACCGCTACTAGGAAGCGTTTTCATTATTTTCATTATTTTCATTATTTTCATTATTCTCCTTATCGATTCTTTTGATGGGTGCTCTCCGTTCTTTACGTATAAATGGAACGGAAATGGGAATAATGAAACTAACAACACTAGAAAGGTGTTGTTGTCAACCGCGGAGAAGACTTACGTTTCCCCATAAGTTCTTCCTCCGGTTTCTCCTCTCCCTTTACCTTCTATCCTTTTACTAGGAATTAGAAGGACCCTGCAGGGAATCCTGTGGGGTTTTTTTCTTTCATCCTTCTGCAGTTGATAGTCGTTTATGACTTGTACTAAGCAAAATCGAAATTCCTAAAACAAGCAAGCTTGTCCACTCTTTACCTCTGCGATTTTCGCCTTTTCCCTTGTTTGAATTCAAATGTTCCCCAATCACGGATTGTCTTGTTGAGCTCTAGAGAGAGTCGCGCTACAATGTAATAGAATGACAACTAGAACGGAGGAATGAAGATGATTCAACGATTTATTGAACTGGGGGAAGGCTATTCCGATCTTTATGAATTAATTGAAATTGCCAAATCCAATCAACACCGCTTAGCTCATTTGATGGCTTTTCATACGGCCATTGGTGAACAGCCCGCAACATCCCTTGTCGCGGTATTGAATCCAACAGAACGAGGCGAGTTTCAACCTCTATATATTTGCAGAGAAGGCATTCCTCATCCCAATTATAAATCCTCTCAGCGATGGAACGATTTTAAAAGTGCGGCGTCCTCGCTAGGAAAGGAAATCATTGAGTTAGATGTGAAACCGTCTACATTTTTTGCCGAAAAAGAACTATTTTATCAATATCTGATCGGCATATTGCGAATGAACCGCTATATTCCGCCTCTTCAATAAAAAACTTTCAACTGAAAAACAAGACGGATCAAGTAAAAAAAGGCTCCTATGTATCTTTGAATTTTTTCTCTAGAGTGGATGTAGTAGTAAAACTTTCTATAATGAACCAAAAAAGGGAAACTTCCCCTTTTTCCTTTTTCACACCATCTATAGTCCTATTTTATAATCATATTCTTTTGCTTTATCCGGTTTCGAGTTTTCAAATTCGGTTTTTAGAAAAGGTTTAAAGGAAGGCTCTACTTTTTTGACAAAGGGTAATGCTGATATTTTTTTCATGCAGGCATCTATCTCATCTTGGTTGCAGTACACAACCGCATACTTCATTTTTTTTGAGACATAATGGACATTTCCATATCTTCTTAATGTCTTGGCTTGTTTTAAACTATAGAGCCAAACAATCATCGCTTGTCTTGCCGTAAACATAGCATCTCCTCATTTTTCAGAATATTTCATATACAGTCTAACATAGTTTCAAACTCCCATCAATGCCATAGGCGCCTGTTTAAACGATTCAAAAAGCAAAGCACGCTCTGTTGCTTTGCTTACACCTAGTTTATGCAGAGCAGCCGCAAGCTCCTCCAGAGCCACAGCCGCAACCAGATGATTTTTCGAAAAAGGGGTTCCCAACCGGTACTTTGATATGCGGTGACACGGAATGAGCAATCAACAAGCTGACCTCATCCAATAATTGTTGCAATGCATTTTCCGCTTTCCGAAAAATCGCAACATTTTCATCCAGATCCATTTCTCTTTTCGCCTCACGGATATTTTTCATCACGTCCGCATAATCAGGATGGAAGCGTCCAAAACGCTGTACTTCTTCATACCGTTCTTTCAGCCTAGAAAAGCGGTTGATTTTCTCTTTAGTAGCTGGAGTTTTATATAGTCGATCGTAGCACTTTCGATATTGTTCTGCGATATCAGATTGGACTATCATCTCGGCCAATTTCTCGGCCTCTTCTATTATTTCAATGGTTTCTAATGTTGCAGCAAGCATACAGCTCACCTCCGTGCCTTTATTTTATCATGTTTTTTGGATGGATGGAAAGAATCAAGGCACGGTCGGTTGAGTCAAGCATTTGTGGGAGGAATTTTATTCCATGCAAATCGAGTAAGCGC
>JADBKC010000129.1 GCA_014896555.1 Caryophanales bacterium
CTTGCCGTGCTAAATTTCTCATTCGGGCAATATAAGCCGTTCGTTCTGTCACCGAAATGGAGCCCCGCGCATCGAGAATATTAAATACGTGGGAGCATTTTAAAATGTAATCATAGGCAGGATGGACCAATCCTTCCTCCATTTGGCGCTTCGCTTCCTTTTCATACGTATTAAACAAGTTAAACAGCATATCCGGATCCGATGTTTCAAATGTATATTTGGAGTGTTCATATTCAGGCTGATAGAAAATATCCTTTACAGTAAATCCATTTGTCCACTCCAAATCAAAAACATTTTCCTTATCTTGTATATAGGAAGCAAATCGTTCAATTCCATACGTAATTTCCACGGAAACAGGCTTGCATTCCAGCCCGCCCACTTGTTGAAAATAGGTAAATTGTGTGATTTCCATACCGTCCAGCCATACTTCCCAACCGAGTCCTGCACAGCCGAGAGACGGGTTTTCCCAGTTATCTTCTACAAAGCGGATATCATGATCAAGCGGATCAATTCCAAGAGCACGCAAAGAATCCAAATAGATGTCTTGAATATTGGATGGCGAAGGTTTCATAATGACTTGAAATTGATGGTGCTGGTACAGTCGATTGGGGTTTTCCCCATAACGGCCATCTGCCGGCCGTCGGCTTGGTTCCACATAAGCAACATTCCAAGGCTCCGGTCCAATTGCCCGTAAAAACGTATACGGGCTCATCGTCCCTGCCCCTTTTTCTACATCATAAGCCTGCATGAGAATACAACCATGATCCGACCAATGCTTCTGCAACGTAAGAATCATTTCTTGTATATTCATTTCGTACACCTCCATATGATCCATTTGCTAAAAACAAGTCTTGCTAAAGACATTCTTCGTTTTTCCACGCATGGAGTCCAAAACAAAAACTCCCGCCTCTATGCAGTAAATCTGCATAGGGACGAGAGTTACACCCGCGGTTCCACCCTATTTGCCTCCGCTTCTTAGCGTCTGGCCTCTTTTTGAAATATTTGCTCCGGACTGCCATTCCCTGATGCCCTATGTCCGGCTCCCACCATCCCGGATTCGCTGAGATAGAACGTAATCAGGTACTCCTTTCCTTCTTCGCAAAATATGAAATTTACATTTCAAGATTGAATAGTTATTCCTCGTATTCAAAAATAATCGATCCCGCCACGTTTGTCAATCTCCTTCTTTCGAAGATGGACCAAGCTTGCTTTGCATTTTTTCGATCTCCTCGAGAAATTTTCGAGATTTCAAAAACAAACCCGAATATTCGTCATAATACATGGAAAGGACCGTACGAAGTTCTTTTTTTGTTTGAGGTTTCACTGATATACTTCCAAGACGCCGAAGATCAATATAATAAAAAAGACGCAGCAATTTTACAGCGGCTTGGGAAACGGGAAGCAAATAAGGATCTATTTCAAAACAGCGATGACAAAGAAGGCCGTTTTCCCTAATGGAGAAGGCAAAACTCCCTTCTTTTCTCCCGCAGTTCACACATTGATGCAATTCCGGACGAAGGCCAATCACCTGGAGCATTTTCATTTCAAAAATATTCGCCAATATGGCTGCGTCATAGCCTTCATCTATGTAATACAATGTTTGGTAAAAAAGCTCATACAAATACGGATTCACTTTGCTTTCTTCGGTTCCTTTATCCAGCAGTTCCGCCAAATACGAAGAGTAAGCCGTTTTAAACAAATCTTCCCTTATTTCTTTAAAAGAATGAATCGATTCACCTTGCTGCAGCGTTCCTAATCCTCTTGATGACTGAAATAAAAACTGCCCGCAAAATAAGAGCTGTGTAATAGCGGAGAGACGGCTGTTCGGTTTTCTAGCTCCTCTCGCCATTAGGGCAATTTTCCCAAATTCTCTTGTAAATAATGTAATGATTTTATTCGATTCGCCATACGGAGTTGAACGTATGACAATCCCTTCACACTTTTGAAACACGTTGAAGGCCACCCTTTCATTGCACCAACGGGCCCTTTCAAGACAATGGAAATTCGGCTTCTGCTAGTTCTTCCTCTCCTTCTAAGCGAGCAGACTGGCTTTCTTTTTCCAACTCTTTGTACAAGAGATACGTATCAATATTACCCGTTTTCAAAAACAGCTTCCAGGTAAAATCCAACATCATAATCCCGCCTTTCTTTGATTGAAACTAGCAAAAATGTTGGTGATAATAGTTTCCCCGCCTATACCCGATTTATGAGGTGCAATTTTTTCAAGTACCTGTCAAACTAACGATCTTAATACTCATCTTCTCGAAAACCATATTCACGTAAAGCAGATATTTTATCTCGCCAATCTTTTTGAACCTTCACCCATAATTCTAAAAAGACTTTAGAACCGAGAAGATTTTCAATATCCATTCGAGCCCGTTTTCCTACTTCTTTCAGCATTCTTCCTTGTTTTCCGATGACAATGCCTTTTTGGGAATCCCGCTCTACGATAATTGTGGCCATAATATGCACAATATCTCTTTCTTCCTCACGTTCCATTTTGTCAATCAAAACCGCAATCGAATGCGGAACCTCTTCTCTTGTCAAATGGAGCACTTTTTCCCGGATTAATTCTGATACGATAAAGCGTTCCGGATGGTCTGTTACTTGCTCGGCCGGATAATATTGGGGCCCTTCCGGCAAATATTCTTTAATGGTCGCAAGCAAGCGATCTACATTATTGCCATTAAGAGCGGAAATCGGAAATATTTCCTGAAAATGATAAAGTTCTTTGTACTGTTCAATCATGGGGAAAAGCTCATCGGGATGGATTTGATCAATTTTGTTTAATATTAAAAAAACGGGTGTTTGGACATCTTTGAGCATTTCGATGATATATTGCTCTCCCCGGCCGAGCCCTTCCGTCACATTTACCATAAATAAAATCAAGTCCACTTCCTTGAGGGTGTTTACAGCCGTTTTTACCATAAAGTCTCCAAGTTTGTGCTTCGGCTTATGGATGCCCGGAGTATCGATAAAAATCATTTGAGCATCGTCCGTTGTATAAACTCCCTGTATTCGATTTCTAGTTGTTTGCGGTTTATCGCTCATAATGGCAATTTTTTGACCGATCACCCTGTTCAGAAAGGTTGATTTACCGACATTCGGCCTGCCAATGATAGAAATAAATCCTGATTTATAAGTTGCATCGATTGTCGCCATAGTTTTCGAAAATCCTCCGATGTTCGTAAGATTCTTAGTTTGATGATTGTTTGCAGCAAAATATTGTTTGAACCGAAAGCGCTAATTGTAAGCGCTTTAAAAATCCAACTCCCTAACTAAATTCCACGGTTCGGGATAACACTGCAAACGAAAGAACTCATGCAACCCCTAAAACCATTCACTATCTATATTTTACACTATTTTTTTCAAAATGGTGAGAGAGAACAAATCATTTCAGAAAAATTCGTCATTTGTACTGCATCATCCAAAAAAGTATTAGAACAATCTGTTTTCCATTGGCTTACACTCTTATTTTAACTGACGAAAGGTCTAATTTCAAATTAGATTGAAAGCTGTTTACGTTGAGTTTTCTTTCCCAACTTAAAAGTGTTAACCCTTGAGTGACATTCATGAAAATTCCATTTCGTTTCCTCAAAGTCCACCCTCATTACCTGAAACTAAAGAAGAGCCGCCTTTAAGACGACTCTTCTTTTCATATAAAAAGGCGAAACAATTTTGGCAAAAAAATGATCATGCCGATCACAACAGCCAAAATAGCGTAGACGAGCACCGCCCCCGCCGCTAAATCTTTTGCTTCCTTTGCCAGTGGATGATAGTCTTGTGTCGCTAAATCCACTATTTTTTCTATGGCTGTATTGACCATCTCGAGCGCAAACATGCCTGCGAATAAAAAAAAGAGGATCATCCACTCCCATTTTGAGAGCTGGACAGCGAGACCGGCCGATGCGGTTAAAAATGCAGCCATTACATGAATTTTAAAATTCGCTTCTTTCCATGCAGTAAAAATTCCGCAAAAAGCGAATGAAAAAGATCGTTTTAATCGGTTGCCGCTGAAAACGTTCCTATCTTTTGAGTCCATATTCATCTAAAATTTCCCTTTGACGTGAAAACATGACTTTTTCCTCTTCCTCTGTCATATGGTCATAACCGAGGAGGTGGAGAAATCCATGCACCGCTAAAAATCCGAGTTCCCGCTGAAAGGAATGGCCGTATTCATGAGCCTGCTCATGTGCTTTCGGAACAGATATAATGATATCTCCTAATACTCTAGGCATATCTGCGCCAATGATTTCCACTTCCTCTTCATCGGTCTCCTCAAGAGCAAAGGAAATCACATCTGTTGGTTGATCTTTATTTCGATAATCCCTATTCATTTCTTGGATGCGGTTATTATCGACAAATGTTACGGACACCTCGCTTTCCTCTTGAATTTCTTCTTTCTCGTAAGCAAATTGCAGCAGATGTTCCACTAGATCCAGATCTTCTTGCTTTAACTCATTCGTTTCATCGACTAAGTCAATCATTAAACTCATGTAGCTTCCTCCGTTTGTTTTTTCATTTCCGGATATTCAATCCGCGAGTGAAAAATGCCATTTAATGCATCACAAATCGTTTGTTTGACGATTTCCAGTTCTTTCAATGTAATATCACATTCACTGAACTGCCCATCCCGCAAACGGTCTTGAATAATATTATGGACGAGGGTTTGTATTTGTTCAATAGATGGGTGTTTCATCGATCGGACAGCCGCTTCCACGCTATCAGCAATGCTGACAACAGCAATTTCTTTCGTCTGTGGCTTAGGACCCGGATAACGATAATCTTCTTCCTCCACTTCGATGTTTTTTTCAATCGCTTTATAATAAAAGTATTTTACCAAAGTTGTCCCATGATGCTGTTCGGCAAAATCCACAATTTCCTTCGGCAGCTTTTCTTTTCGCAGCATAGCTGCTCCGTCCACCACATGATCAATAATGATTTGTTTACTGACCTCAGGAGGCAGATGCTGATGGGGATTTTCATGATCCATTTGGTTTTCAATAAAAAACTTTGGCCTTTTTGTTTTGCCGATATCATGGTAATAACATCCCACCCTCGCAAGCAAGCCATTCGCTCCGATCGCTTCACATGCCGCTTCTGAGAGATTGGCCACCATAATGCTGTGGTGGTAAGTACCTGGAGTTTCCATTAAAATCTTTTTCAATAAGGGGTGGTTCGGATTCGATAGTTCAATCAGCTTCATCGTCGACAAAACCCCAAATCCACTCTCTATCATCGGCAGCAAGCCAAGCGTCAGCACGGCAGACGCAATCCCTGATATAAAAGCGAACAAGACAAAAAACAAATATTCCTTTCCTGAATACGATCCATTGCCGATCAATTTCAAACATAAGATCACAACCACGTTGACAATGGACTCATAAACTCCCGCCTGCAAAATGTTCAAACGGCGGCGTTGCTTCAATAAAAACAAGCTCCCTGCCAAACCGCTGAACAAAAGATAAATGGCCATTTCGACATGAATGGTTTCACTTGTTCCATTTTGAAACACAATGCTCCCGCAAGCCGCCAATAGAATGGTGACGATAGCCGCTGTTCGCTCATTGATGAAAATGGTGATCAGCATCGAAGAAAGAGCTCCTGGATACAGGAAGCTCAGCTGAGCATAGTCGTTATTTCCAATCCATGCAATGACCTTCATTAACAAAAACGAAAAAGCAAAAATAACCCCCATTAAAAGTAGACAGCTCTTTTTCTTCTCAGGGGGCAAAGAAGCAGTGTGAAGAGAATAAATGAGCATAAAAACGACGACCAAAACAAAAAGAAGGAGCCCAAAAACAGGTTTATAAGATCGTTGATGATTGATAAGGCCCAGCATTTCTAATTGCCGATAAATGTCCCTGTCAATTAAGTGGCCTTCTTGGACAATGACTTGCCCTTGCAAAATCCTTACCGGTTCCACTTCTTCTTTGGCCTGTTTTTTCCGCACTGCAGTCAACCGGCTATCGTACTCTTCTGTCGGCACAATAGCATAGCGTCCAATCTCCACAGCAGCTCGTTTTAAATCTGGGGACAATGGATTGCTTTCAATCGCTTGTTCTACCTGATTTTGAAAATCAATCAAATGTTCTTTGCGAATCCTCTGCTGCAGCGTAAATTCCACATTATCCACAATCACATTCCTTGTTTTTTCTAATTTTTCTTGATCGACGGACAACAGCGTTAAAAAAACATCGTCGCTTATCGACTTCGTCACATCTTCTGTTACATTTTTCGTCAGTTTATCCTTCAGTTCGGCTAATGGCGCTCGTTCTCCCTTTTTACTTTCTTTTTTCACTTCCTGTACAAAATCAAATATGGAATTAACGAGAGAGACTCGGTTTAGAGCGGTATCTTGATTATAGACATAGGCATCTTTCACTTCCGCTGCCGCCTTTTTTCGTTCCTCTTCCGTTTTTTCTTTATCAATGATCGTTTTCGGTGAACGGATTGTTTTATCCGCAACGGAAAACAATTCTACATCGTACGTTTCTGGTTTTACATTCATATAAAGGACAACAAACAGAATGATTGCGAGAAGTGTATACATGAACGCAGCCAACATCGAATAGCTGACAGCGGAGCGTATACGGGCAATCAACTTTTGTACAATCATCGTACATATCCCCCGATCAAACATCAGGATCTCTCCACAGACATCATGAGAAGCATCATGTAAATGGCGATGTCCGGCATTTTCATCCACTGCTTACCTAATTTCGTTAGAATCCAACAATGAAGGCGATAATAGGCTTGGGCTAATAAAGCTTTTTAAAAAGCCGCCAACTACAAGAGGCAAGGACGTGTCAACAAATGAAACTGAGAGAAAGCTAAAGAATAAGCCCGGGTGTCTGTCTCCGGGCTTATTCATCGAAACGATCATAGGCCTCAATAATTTTAGAAACCAATGGATGCCTTACAACATCCGTTTGTTCTAAGTATATAAAACCAATCCCCGGTACATCCCGCAAAATATGCTCAGCGCTAATGAGTCCGGAATGGACTCCTTTCGGGAGGTCAATCTGCGTTCGGTCGCCTGTGATGACCATTTTTGATCCGAATCCGAGCCGGGTCAAAAACATTTTCATTTGAGCGCGAGTTGTATTTTGAGCCTCGTCCAATATAATAAAAGCATCATCCAATGTTCGACCCCGCATATAGGCAAGCGGAGCAATTTCAATCGTTCCTCTCTCAATCAAGCGCTGCGTATGTTCAACGCCTAATACATCATGTAGCGCGTCATAAAGAGGACGCAAATAAGGATCTACTTTTTCTTTTAAATCCCCAGGCAAAA
>JADBKC010000130.1 GCA_014896555.1 Caryophanales bacterium
CCGGCCTATGCACGGTGATTTTTTTGACTTCACGTTTCAAAGAATGACATCTGTTCTTTTTACTCCGTCCATTCGTGTATCATACCTCTTTTTGGCCACACAGCATGTCTACTATGTGGATCCTCTTCATGAACGGATGAAAGCAAGAGTATTCCTGAATATTTTCATGCAATATATGATTTTTTCGATTTTTATGATATATTTTTTCTGTATTTTAAAAAAATTATGAAATGAGGCTCTCAAATGGAACATTTAAAATATCCGATCGGTACATTCACAATGCCGCAACAAATCGATCAAGACATGAGAAAAAACTTTATTCAAGTGCTGCAAGAATTGCCATCCCTCATACAGGACACTGTAAAAGATTTAAGCACGGAACAGCTCCAAACGCCTTATCGAGAAGGTGGATGGACATTGTTGCAAGTGGTCCATCATCTTGCTGACAGCCATATGAACGAATATATTCGGTTTAAATTAGCTTTGACAGAAGATCAGCCAACCATTAAACCTTTTAACGAAAAGAAATGGGCAGAACTCCCTGATAGCTTGCAAACAGACCTAGCTGTTTCCATCTCGTTGCTGGAAGCAGTACATCGCCGCTGGGTTTATTTGCTTCGCTCGCTTGACGAAAAAGATTTCTCTCGTTCCTTTATCCATCCAGAAAGCGGTAAAATCATAGATTTAAATCAAGCTCTAGCTTTATATGCTTGGCATTCCAAACATCACCTAGCTCATATCACTTCTTTGCTGGAAAGAATGAAAGCGTTAGATAATCCAGCTTTCTAGTCGACATAAAAGGCAAATGATCCGATCTTTCTTATGAATCGTTTTTAACTTTCCCTTTTCCACGGTGTATTTGGATAGTTAAAAGCACCGATTTATCGACTTACTGGTGAATACTGAATTTAAATTCCCCTTTATTTTTTCCCTTCTAAAAAACTTTATTATGGGCGCTAACCTTAAGGGTGAATCCAATTATTACCTAAACGCCATAATATTGAATACCAACCAGTGGAAGACATGCAGAAACCTTCTTTAGGAAATGAAAAAAGCATCGTGAGCTTTTTTATTTGAAAAAATTTAATGAAAAGTCAAAAAGTAAACTCATCATTTTACTGAAAGGAGATACATAAATAGTTGCACCTGAACAGGAAACAGCGAAATCTGGTCGTGCTCCTATCATCCTATTTTTAATGGCAGAAAAGTATTTTCCATATTTTGCATCTGCATTTCCTGCTTTGTCGGCTGTTTTAGGTTTTTCGCCTATATAAATTGCAAACAATTCATTTACGGCTTTCCACCCCGCCCTAAAACCTTCTTTCTCTTATACACTTCCTTTATTTTTAACCGTCAAAATCTACCCGCTGAGCTTTTCTCCCCACGGCTGTTTTCAAAGTTTTCCAACCATTTGCAAGCAACAATCCTATCAAAAGATAGGATAAACCTCCAACCATTATGTATAGGAAAACGCTTGTGGTTGCGGCGATCATACTGAAAAAAATTTGGTCTTTATATTTCGCAGGGGAGGTTGGAGGATCCGTCAACATAAAAAAGGCCATAAATAAGGTAGAGTTTAAAAGGGGTGGTCGAAATACTTCCCTTGCAGAAGTCAAATGAAATAGATGGCATAAAACAAATAGTAAAAAATAGACTCCCAAAAATGTAAGAACTTGTGGGAATTTATTTACTTTCTTCGTAATGAAGTATCCGCCTATTAAAATCAAAGAAAGGCACCATATAGGCAATAAAGACATACCGCCCCACCAACTTTGTTCACTAGAAAAACAAATGAAAGAAATCAGCAATCCAAATGCGGCCGGGTTAAAAACAGGTTTATAATGAATGATGAAAATGTGTTTCGAAATGATGGCAAAAAACGTGGCGACCATCACTTGATACCAAGGTGCTGCCGTACTTAATACAAGTGAGATAATAAGCCCAGTGATGATCCCCCCATCAACCGTTATTCGTTTTCGTTTTTCAATGACACATGCCACCCAATCTAAAACGATTGATACCCCAACCGCTAAAGCTACGTTTACAATTGCTTTTGCGGGATTATTATGAACTAGCCCCACGGTCATGAAGATCCATAACAGGATCATCAGATAGCCTTTTGGTGTTTTGATGAACTTTCGAAATCCTCCTGTACTTTTCGGTCCTGCTTTCTTAAAGGAAATACGTTCCGCCCTTGTGTAACCATTTGAGGATTGAACCCTTATTGTTTCTTTTACTCCATTAGAATATCTCATATTGATACCTCTCTATCCCCTTAGTCGTTTTTATTTCCATAGTGGGTGTGACAATCACTCCATCCACTTCATAGTCTTCCATTAATGAAAGTCCCTTTTCTTGGCCAAGGATAAAAACAGACGTAGAAAATGCATCCGCCATCATGGCAAAAGGAGAAATGGCTGTGCAACTAAGCATCTTATGGCTTGAAAGATGTGATACTGGATCTATAAGGTGATGAACATCTCTATTCCTCTTACTTCTCCTCTCATAACTGCCAGAAGTGCACACTGCCGCATCACTGACCCTTAAAGAACATATCATTTGATCTGTTTGCTTCGGATTTCTAATCCCAATATGCCAAGGTTCATTTTTTTCATTACAACCCTTAACAAAAACATCTCCTCCCGCGTCTATACAATAACCTTCGAATTCATCCAATTGTTTTCTAGCCAAGTCGATCGCCAGCCCCTTGGCCACGGCTCCTAAATCTAATAGAAGTGGTTTAAGCAACATGACTGTCCGCTTCTCCTCATCAAACACAATATCTCGAAAACTTGTTTCTATTAAAGTTTCGCTTTTACAATTGGAAGGAATTTTTTCCCCAGTAAGATAGTTTTTATTAAAACCGAAAGCCTCTAGTAAATAACCCAATGTAGGGTCAAAAGCTCCATTCGTGATTCGGGCCACTTCACATGAAAATGAAAGAGCTTGAAAAAGAATTTCACTCACTTTGATAGGTGTGCCAATTTTTGTTGACAGTTTTCTAAGTTCACTATTTGAATCAAAACGGTTGCAAACACTTTCCACCGTATGAAAAATCTCATACACTTTTGAAATGTTGTTTTGTACCAATTCATAATCGCTAGAAGTGACTACGATAACACTGATAAACGTGTCCATAAAAATCGCTCTTCTTATAAATTTCTTTTTATTTAGATTGGAATGCATAAGAAGAAAACTGCCTCCAAACCATTTAAATTTTTGCTTGTTGAAGTGCATCCGCGACGGCTGATTGGAAATCTTCTGAGCTAAGTGTTGCCCCCGATACGATATCGATCTTACTGCTCTGTCTTGCTAAAACTTGCTGCGGCAAATGACTGATTTCAGATTCAGGGTATTGTGTATCACATTTGGTAATTTCTACTGATGTAATTTTATCGTCTTTAATGGTGACGGCTACTTCTACAGAACCTATATTGTTTATTCCAGTACCGTAAAACGTGCCGTCCTTATAAATTTTGGATGTCGATGGAGTTTTGGCATTTTGGTTTTTTGACTCTTTAACCACCCGTTTATCTTGATTAACTGTACGTTCTTGATGATGGGTGGTTGTTTGTGATTGTTCAGGTTCGGTGATGACAAAACCAGTCATATAAATAGTTCCAACAGCTGCTGAACAAAGAGCTATCATTTTATTGCTCATCTTTGCCATTGGGTTCACCTCCAAAGGAAATAGATTTCATATACATTGGTTACTATATAAAGACAACATTTGAATTTCATTAAAAAATATAACAGTTTTGCTTCAAATACATAAAAAACTGATCTCGTTGTGAAGATCAGTTTTCGAAAGAAAAAGTAAATTTTATCCTGCATCAATGGCCAATCCTACTTCAGGAGGGAAAGACAACAATGAACCATCAACGGGAGATAAAATCCCCCCGCACGGATGGATGTTTTTCCTTATTTTTTACGGTGGGGATAGTTAAAATAAATTGAGTTCCCTTTCCCACTTCACTTGTAACACGAATTTTTCCACCATGCGATTCTATGATCCATTTTGCAATAGAGAGTCCTAGACCTGTCCCTTCATACTTTCTCGTTCTAGCTTTGTCTCCTCGATAAAAACGATCAAATATAAACGGAAGATCTTCTTTTGAAATCCCCACGCCTGTATCTTTGATTACGATTCGCGCATTCGATCCTTTTAAATGGCATTCTACCGTTATTTTCCCTTTCTCCTTGTTATATTTCAGGGCATTATCAAGCAGGATCATAAATAATTGATACAATCGATCCTCATCCCCATTGATTTCAACAGGACTTTGGATGGAAGAAACAATGGTGATATTTTTAAGCTTAGCCAATTCTTCAAAATCCTGAATCACCCTCTTTAGTACGGAACTTAATTCAACGATTTGAAATCTCATTTCCAGCTGGTTCGAATCCGAACGAGCTAGGATAAGTAATTGGTTTATAATCTTTGTCATATATTCAATTTCATGGATCGCTTGTGATATATTCTCGCTCACCTGTTCAATACTGCTCTTCGGGTGACGAAACAAACGTTCCAAATTCAGTTTCATAACCGAAAGAGGTGTACGTAATTCATGGGAGGCATCCGCTACAAATTGGGTTTGTTTATTCCAAGCGGTTTTAATAGGGACTAATGCAATATTGGCCAAAAAGAATCCTGCCAAAATGGCTACTATGACACTGACCAAACTGCCAAATTCGATAAAGACTAATAAATGTGCCAACATTTCTTTTTCGTGTTCCATGTTGTAAACTAGCTGTATGTTTTGTACATATTGAGAAGTGCCGTTTAGATTGATATTTTGATGAACCGGAATATTCAACGTACGGTAAAAAATTTTTCCGATTTTTATTGTCCTAAGTCTGTTTGAATCTTGTACTTTTGAAAGAATCCTTTTATCTTTATTGGAAATCAAATTTTCAGGTATTTCTTTTTGAAGTGTTTGATTTTTTCCCCAAAGAAGATAAATAATGCGATGATTCCCTTCATTGTTCTCAGGATTTAAAAACTCATCAACATCTAAATGTTCATGAATAATATGCCTAGAAACATGCTGCAAGGTGATATCCACTTGTCTTTCTAAACGATAGTTCATATAGAAGTATAAAATGGCACCAAAAGCACTTAATATAAACAAAAAAACGGCTGCATTGATGAGCACCAATCTTAAACGAGTCTTTTGAAACATTTTATTCCTCCATCAACATATAGCCCACACCTCGTACAGTTTGAATGAGATGATCATAGCCAAATGGAGCCAATTTTTTTCTTAAATAGTGGATATATACATCTACTATCGTCTCTCCTGCGTTCGATTCGATGCCCCAAATTCTATCATAAATTTGATTCCGAATAAGTATTTGTTCTCGATTTTGAATGAGATAATACAATAGTTCATACTCTTTTTTTGTCAGCTTTAACGTGGAATCACCAATCAAACACTGTTTTAAGTTAGTATCTATTACTAACCCACCGTAAGCAATCTTACCTTCTGTTCCTATCTTACCCGCACGCCGTAGTATCGACCTTACTCTCGCTAACAGTTCCTCTGCAGCAAACGGCTTGACTAAATAATCGTCTGCTCCAGCATCCAGCCCTTTTACTTTGTCCTCTACACTATCTCTAGCTGTTAGTATTAAAGTCGGAATATTCATCCCCTTTGCACGCAATTGCTTTATAAGAGAAATGCCGTCAATACCAGGCAGCATGATATCAACGATTAATAAATCGTATAAACCCGACTCCGCCATTAATAATCCTTCATCACCGCTTTCACATTGATCAACTTCGTATTTTTCTTCTTCAAGAATGGAAGAAATAATTTTTCTTAAAGCGATGTCGTCTTCCACTACTAATAAATTCATGGATTTCACTCACTTCTTTTTATTTTTTAATATAAGCCTCCTGCGATTATTTTAATGGATTATTATTTAAATTTGATTAAAATATAAAAAACGCCTGCCAAAATATAAGTTCAGTTCACCTGCCATGAACCGAACAAATTTTGATCAGCCGTTGTTGATCTACTTTTAGAGTGAAAAGTGCCGAATTTATATAGTTCTTAAGATGTAATTTAGAGGGTGATCACACGTTTCTAAAGAATTTTTAATTATTGTCCTATATTATAATAACAAATCTATTAGAAAGGAAGGCAAACTTATGTTTCATGAAATCATAACTCATATGCACCCTATCGTAGTTCACTTTCCCATTGTATTGATTATCTTTGCAACCTTATATGATTTATTTTTTGCTATTTTTAAGCGGGAACCGGCCCCTAAAGGGAATTGGATTTGGTTTGTAGCTTTTCTAAGCGCTTGGATTGCGGTAGGTACCGGACCTGGAGAAAATGCGAGAGGAAATACGAACCTATTTAAATATCACGATAAATTGGCCAATCTTACTACCATTTTAACTTTTTTAAATGTAGCCTATCGTGTATTCTTTATGGTGAAGCGCAAGAAAGTAGTCCGCCAGTGGCTTGCGATCAGTTGTATTCTATCCATCTTATGTACAGTAGGAATTCTAGCAGTCGGATACTATGGGGGGAAAATGGTGTACGATCAAGGCATTGGGGTAAAATTTCATGGAAATTTTGTGAATCCGCCTAAACAAGGGCACTCAGAAGATAATGACTAACAAAAAAAAGAGTTACTCCCATCGTATGAAACACTCTGTCAAACTAAGTTATGAAAAAAGATTGGATCCAATTGTGGTCCATTCTTTTTTTTGAAAATAAGAAGTTAGTAAGCAACTCATTACATAGTTCCCCTAAGATTATTGCTGTGATATGATAGGATTTTGAAAGACTCCTTCCAGCCGGAAGTCATAGTTCCCCTAAGATTATTGCTGTGATATGATCCGTGAACATAGCAGCCACTGGATTTTTAGGTCATAGTTCCCCTAAGATTATTGCTGTGATATGATCGATCGCAAAAAGAAAAAACAGGACTTCACGTCATAGTTCCCCTAAGATTATTGCTGTGATATGATATTGAAAACATATTAATTGCCCTTGAAGGCGTCATAGTTCCCCTAAGATTATTGCTGTGATATGATTTATACGCCGCCATCATCCGCGTCAATTGTGTCATAGTTCCCCTAAGATTATTGCTGTGATATGATATATAGATGAAGGTATGACATGCAATTAGAGTCATAGTTCCCCTAAGATTATTGCTGTGATATGATACTGCACCACTAATTTCGCAGTCTTTTCTTGTCATAGTTCCCCTA
>JADBKC010000131.1 GCA_014896555.1 Caryophanales bacterium
CTTTTAATTGGTTCCATGTAAAGTTTTTCATTTTCTTCCTAGAAATGAGGAACGTTCCGTCTGTTTGGGTCAATTGAGCAAAGTTAATGACTGGATTTTTCGAGCCGCGTGTGTAGACATAAATCGATGTTTCCGAGCCTACAAGCCCGATGTCTGTACCGCCCGACAACAGAGCGGTCATCGTTTTGTCTCCACCCCAGGTGGTTTTTAACTGTACATCTAAACCCTCTTTTTTAAAAAAGCCTTTTTCGAGCGCAACGTATTGCGGGGCATAAAAAACCGAACGTGTCACTTCAGCAATCCTTATTTTTTCTGTTTTTTGTGCTTTTTCATTCGATTGGCAAGCGCTTAAACCGATCATTAACACAGCAGCAAAGAGAATGGAAAACGACATTTTAAACGTATTCGACATGGGCAATACCTCCTTTAGTCATCCTATTGTGCGTTTTATTCATCCTATTTTATGATGACGGCTTAAATAAAGTGAATGCCATTTAAAATTCTGTGACAAGAAATAAACGATAGGATTCGCCGTTTTTTGCCTTGATTTCTAAAAAACAGTCATTTATCAGTTTTAGTACAAAGTACATAGGATCGTGGAAACAAATTCTTAGAGTTGAACAAAAAACGGCTGCAAGCAAGAGAACGGGAAAGGTGGTGGTAACGTGCAAGATGGTGAGATCATAGAACGTTATGCTTTTCCTTCTCCTAATCCAAATGTAAAGCTTTATATGATTACCTATTGGTCAAGCGGTTTAAGGGTGAAAGGGTTGCTTGCGGAGCCGAAAGAAGAAGGTTTGTACGATGGATTATTATACTTGCGGGGCGGGATCAAAAGCGTCGGAATGGTTCGACCGGCGAGAATCGCGCAATTTGCTTCGGAAGGATTTGTTGTATTTGCCCCTTTTTACAGGGGGAATCAAGGAGGCGAAGGAAATGAGGATTTTGCGGGAAAAGATCGTGAAGATGCTTTTTCCGGTTTTGAATTGTTAAAAAGAAATTCTAAGGTGGCGCCTGATAAAATTCATATTTTCGGTTTTTCCCGCGGCGGTGTTATGGCTTTGCTATCAGCCATTGAAAAACGGGATGCGGCTTCTGTTGTTTCATGGGGCGGGGTAACAGATATGGAATTAACCTATGAAGAGCGGAAGGATTTAAGAAGGATGATGAAAAGGGTGATAGGCGGAAGTCCGAAAAAAGTACTGGAAGAATATAAGTGGAGAACACCGATCTATCATTTAGAGAATCTTTGCTGCCCGGTGTTAATTATACATGGAGGAATCGATCAAAATGTCTCTATTGAACACGCTTACCGTTTGGAAAAAAGGCTGAAGGAACTAGGAAAGCGTGTGACCACTTGGTATTTTCCTGACTTCACTCATTATTTTCCGCCCGCTGTAAATCGCAAAATGGTGACATCCTCTTGTCAATGGATGAAAAAGCAGGCGCGGTCATGATAGGATAAAGTAGAAGAACGAGATTTTCATTGGGAGGGCATAAGCGATGGGAATGCCGCTGGAACTGAATACAATGATTGTGACAAAGGGAAATGAAGAAAGAGTGGGAGGAAATCTTTTTCAATTAAGAAAAAAAGGGTATCGTCTATATCCTCTGCATGTACCTGTTCCTGTCCAAAAAACGATTGATAGTGGTATTACAGGTACGGCTGTGATTGAAAAAGTAGTGTGGGAAAACCAGGAAACGGTCATCACATACAGGCTTATTGCGTTAAACTCTACGAACTGATAAAAATCAAATAGACCGTTCTCTATTCAAAAGGTTCTGTTAAATCTTGTTTTTTAAAATAGGGGTGTACAATAGCCCTTTATTGATCATTTTATTTCAAATCCTGTTCTAAACAGACATTTCCAAATCACAATAAAAGTGGAGACGTTCAAGCTATGTCGATTATATGATCTACATGGACCGTGATGCCGTTTCTCTAAGGGAAAAAGGAAAACAAACGCAAACATCCCCTTCTCCTTCAAGTAAAAAGCTTGCGCGGAAAGGGGATGTTTACGATTCGTCTTGTTTTTATTGGACATCTTTCAAACGGCCGATCTTTATTGAATAGGTCCGCCTAATTTTTCAATTTCTGTTGATACATTGGTAAATTTCTTAAAGTTTTCGCGAAAGCGGGCAGCTAATTCTAAAGCTTTTTCTTCATATGCTTTTTCATCTTGCCATGTTTTTTTCGGCTGCAATACTTCGTCCGGCACTCCTGGAACATGGAGAGGGATCTCCAAACCAAAAATTTCGTCTTTCAGAGTTTCGGTATTAGCCAATTCTCCTTCTAAAGCGGCTTGAACCATTGCCCGTGTATAGGATAGTTTCATCCGGGAGCCGACTCCGTATTCTCCACCTGTCCATCCGGTATTGACTAAAAAGACTTGCACACTATGTTCATCAATTTTTTCGCCTAGCATTTCCGCATACCGTGTAGCTGGAAGCGGCAGGAACGGTGCTCCAAAGCATGTAGAGAATGTCGCTTCAGGCGATGTAACGCCTCTTTCCGTACCGGCCAATTTGGATGTGTATCCGCTTAGAAAATGGTACATCGCTTGTTCTTTTGTCAATTTGCTGATAGGAGGCAGAACACCAAAAGCGTCTGCGGTCAAAAAGATAATCGTGTTCGGATGACCTGCAATACTTGGAACGACAATATTATTAATCTCGTCGATGGGATAGGCAACACGTGTATTTTCTGTCAGCGAAGCGTCTTCATAATTCGGAATGCGAGTATTTTCATCCAATACGACATTTTCAAGAACGGACCCAAAGCGGATCGCATGATAAATTTGCGGTTCCTTTTCTTCAGAAAGCCCGATGCATTTTGCATAGCAGCCGCCTTCAATGTTAAAGATGCCTGTTGATGACCATCCGTGCTCATCATCTCCTATTAAACGGCGATTCGGGTCAGTAGACAAAGTCGTTTTTCCTGTTCCGGAAAGCCCAAAGAACAGAGCGACATCTCCTTCAGAGCCGACATTGGCCGAACAGTGCATCGATAAGACGCCTGATTCTGGTAAAATGTAATTCATGATCGAGAAAATGGATTTCTTCATTTCTCCGGCGTATTCGGTGCCGCCAATCAATATCACTTTGCGTTCAAAAGAGATAATAATAAATGCTTCTGATCTCGTTCCGTCCATTTCAGGATCTGCTTTCAAATTAGGGGCTGAAAGGATAGTAAATTCTGCTTGATGGCCAGCTAATTCTTCTTCCGTTGGGCGGATAAAAAGCTGATGAGCAAATAGATTATGCCATGCATATTCGTTAATTACTTGAATCGGAATACGGTGAGAAGGATCGGCACCGGCAAATCCTTTAAAAACAAAAATTTCTTCTCGTTCTTTTAAATAGCGAATAACTTTATGGTATAATTTATCAAAAACTTCTGGAGAAATCGGCTGGTTCACTGATCCCCAGTCAATTTTGTCTTTAGTTGATGGTTCTTCCACGATATATTTGTCTTTTGGTGATCGTCCGGTGTATTTTCCTGTTTGAGCACAAACGGCTCCAGAAGAAGTTAAAACGCCTTCTTTTCGGGAAAGCACTTTTTCCACCAGCCGTGGAACTGATAATTGAACATGGACATTCGAACCCCTTACTAATTCCAAAATTTCATTCGAAATGACAGAATTCATAAATAATAACCATCCTTTTGCTTTTATTTTTAGATGTTATTTGCGCATTTTCACTTAAGAAATAGTATAACACTTTTATTCGATTAGTCTATACTATTTAATAAATTTTTGTCTATTTTTTTCATTTTTTTCATAATGCGCATGCCTTTTCTACATACATATAAATATAAGGAAGAAAAAAGGAAGAAATCGGGCGGGGATGCTCAAAGTTTCTCCAATTTTGCGTTTAATGATTAGATCTTTTTATGGTCCCAAATATTAAATGGGTCCATTTGAACAATCTGCCGCAACAGCCGAGCTCGGCATGGAAATAAATTGCTTTTTCCTCATTTTAACTTGTAAGGAAGCAAGGTGACAAAAATTTCAGACTGTCCATGTTGGCAGTGGAATCAATTCGGAGAACAGCAGGGCAAAAATTTGTTGACACCCTTTTGGTTTCTACGTTATAGTTTAACATTGAACGGATACTCTTATCCTGAGCTGGCGGAGGGACAGGCCCGATGAAACCCGGCAACCTTCTCAACAACAAGCGATGATTTTAGACGTCAGGTAATAAGACATGCTTCTTATGTCGTACCGATGACTCGAGAGGCTTGTGAGAAAGGTGCTAACCTGATGCAAGGTGCAAATACCTTGAACGATAAGAGTGAAAGGCGCATGGTATCAAAACAACCTTTCCTCTGCATGATTTTGGGAAAGGTTTTTCTTTTTGATTCTATTTGGCGCTGGACCATTGAGATTGCCGGCAATTCATAGATGAACTGGCAATCATATTATACTATGAAAGGAAACGAGTACCGTTTAAAAATAAAGCGAACATCCATTTTGATTGCTCTTTCTTTCCCCGTTGTCTAGCCGTTACATGGCGGGTTAAAAGATGCAAATGGAATTGATCGAAACTGTGATAGGAGGAACTTTGATGTCAAAAAAACGCCGTCTTTTCACTTCAGAGTCTGTCACCGAAGGGCATCCGGATAAAATTTGCGACCAAATTTCCGATGCGATTCTCGATGCCATTCTCGAAAAAGACCCGAACGCAAGGGTGGCTACCGAGACTTCAGTCACAACAGGGCTTGTGCTAGTTTCTGGAGAAATTACGACAACTTCTTATGTAGATATTCCAAAAATTGTCCGCCAAACGGTGCGGGATATTGGCTATACCCGGGCAAAATACGGTTTTGATGCAGAAACATGCGGTGTCTTAACGTCCATCGATGAACAATCTCCCGACATCGCTCAAGGGGTGGACCGTGCCTTGGAAGCAAGGGAAGGATCGATGACCGATGAAGAAATTGAAGCGATCGGCGCAGGTGACCAAGGTTTGATGTTCGGATTTGCCTGCAATGAAACAGAAGAATTAATGCCGCTTCCTATTTCTTTAGCCCACTCTTTATCCCGTCGGTTGACGATAGTGCGCAAAGAAGAAATTCTTCCCTACCTTCGTCCGGACGGAAAAACACAAGTAACGGTTGAATATGATGAAAACGATAAGCCTGTGCGCATTGATACCATTGTCATTTCGGCCCAGCATCATCCGGAAATCACATTAGAACAAATTCAGCGCGACATTAAAGAACTTGTGATTGATCCTATTGTTCCGAAAGAATTAATAGATGATGAAACGAAATATTTTATTAATCCAACGGGACGTTTTGTCATTGGAGGACCTCAAGGCGACGCCGGGTTAACAGGGCGGAAAATTATTGTAGATACTTACGGAGGCTACGCAAGACATGGCGGAGGAGCTTTTTCTGGAAAAGATCCGACGAAAGTGGACCGTTCTGCAGCCTATGCTGCCCGCTATGTAGCCAAAAATATTGTGGCAGCTGGACTGGCAGAAAAGTGTGAGGTACAGCTTGCTTATGCGATCGGAGTGGCTCAGCCAGTTTCGATTTCCATCGATACGTTTGGGACTGGAGCAGTGTCTGAAGAAGTATTGGTAGATGTCGTTAGAAAGAATTTTGACCTGCGTCCAGCTGGAATTATCAAAATGCTTGATTTGCGTCGCCCCATTTACAAACAAACAGCTGCGTACGGCCATTTTGGACGCACTGATTTGGATCTACCTTGGGAAAAAACAGATAAAGCCCAAACCATTCGTGAACAAGCGTTAAATCAATAGACAATGTATAGGAGTTACACTTTTAGCTGTAGCTCCTTTTTCATTTGCATGTGAAGATTTTTTTCATTACGACTGTGACATTAGTATAGCCATAAGAGCACAAATGAATTGGCCAATTGATAGAACCTTATGATTAAGGGGATACTTATACGACAATCGAATAGGCCATCTTGCACAATCAGAAAGTGTAAAGTAAGGCAAATACTTCGGCTTTCGACCTTGGACGCTTTTTTTGTTGATGTATTGGTAGTGATTGATTTTGGAACTTCTAGAATGAAATAGAAATTATTCATGGAATAATTTCCTTGCCAAGATTCGCAATTTCGTTAAACTAGTAATGTGAACTTAATTACAGAAAGGTGATAGTCATGTGCGGCTTTATCGGTTGCGTTTATGATCATAAAGATGATCCGAAATTAAAGGAAGAACAATTTAAATTAATGAATGATATCATTTATCACCGTGGTCCAGACCATGATGGATTTTATCAAGATGAGCACGTTCAACTTGGCTTTCGACGTTTAAGCATTATTGACCTTGAAAACGGAAACCAACCGCTGTCCTTTGAAAATGAACGATATTGGATTATTTTTAATGGCGAGATTTACAATTATGTGGAATTACGGGAAGAACTTTTAAAAAAAGGCGTTCCATTCGCTACTTCCTCTGATACAGAAACCATTGTCGCTTTATACAGCCGCCTAAAAGAAAAAGCTGTAGAAAAGCTTCGCGGTATGTTCGCTTTTGTGATCTGGGACAAAGAAGAACAAGTGTTGTTTGGCGCAAGAGATCCGTTCGGCATTAAACCGTTTTTTTATAAAGAAGAAGGGGGACGTACTTTTTTTGCTTCTGAAAAGAAGAGCATTTTGCTTGCTAGTGAAGAAAGCAGTTTGAATGCGAATGCTGCTCAACATTATTTTACATATCAATACGTTCCAGAACCTGATACTTTGCATGCGGACATTCAAAAATTGGAACCCGGCCATTACTTTATCAAAAAAGTCGGCGAAAAAATGGCAATTCGCCGTTATTGGAAAGCCGCTTTCCAGCCGATTTACCGCGAAGAAGACGAATATGTTAAAATGGTGCGTGAGGCGCTTCTTGATTCTGTAAAAGTTCATATGCGCAGCGATGTGCCTGTCGGATCCTTCCTTTCAGGGGGGATTGATTCCTCGTTTGTTGTGGCGATTGCCAAGCAATATCATCCAAATATCAAAACATTCTCTGTAGGATTCGAACGCGATGGATATAGTGAAATTGATGTGGCGAAAGAAACAGCAGAAAAATTGGGTGTGGAAAATATTAGCTATGTGATCACACCGGAAGAATATATGAAAGAATTGCCGAAGATCATTTGGCATATGGATGATCCGCTAGCCGACCCAGCTTGTGTTCCGTTGTACTTC
>JADBKC010000132.1 GCA_014896555.1 Caryophanales bacterium
AAGCTTTTGGCTATTGGGTCGGGTTAATAACAGGGTTAGCATTTGGAGCTGTTACATTGTTCATACGTCTTGTTTACGTACAAAAGAAAAAATATTCCTCACATGCAAAATGGCAAAGATGCAGGTCCTGACTCGGTCTGCGTCTTTGCCATTTTTTTGAAACGATATTCCCGTTGTACGTTCCTTTCTTGTCTCCTACTCATAAAATACTTTCCCCAATACATCTTTTCCTCCCGTAATAGGTATAACCGCACCTGTAATAAAATCGGACTGCTCTGAACATAAAAAAGCGACCATCCTTGCTATATCCTCGCCAGTACCCTGACGACCGACAGGAACCGTATCATCCTTTACGCCTATTGCATCATGAATATCTTTTTCTTTCCATTCGCCCGTAATATCTCCCGGACAAATCATATTGGCCGTTATGCCGTTTTCCGCTTCTTCCAGTGCAATCGTACGGGTCAGAGAAGCAAGACCGGTTTTTGAAGCGGCAAATGCAGAGCGATAAATCCAGCCCGGTGCAGTCTCTACTCTATCGAATCCAAATGTAATGATCCTCCCCCAATGTTTCTTTCTCATTCCGGGAAGAGTCAACTTTGTTAAGTAAAATGCGCTGTTCAAGTTTCCATTCACTATGTACTGCCATTCACGTTCATCATATTCTTCCAGCTTTTTTCGCTCTTTGATAAAAGGACCGGCGTTATGAATCAAAACATCCACACCGCCAAACTGATTTTCCGTCTGTGACACAATCTGCCGGCAATCTTCAGGCTTTGTCAAATCACCATTGACAACTATCGCTGATATGTGAAACTTTTCACTCAATTCATTTGCCAAATGTTCAGCTTCCAGCCTGCTTGAACAGTAATTGATGGACATATTAAAGCCTGCCCTCGCTAAAGCATAAGCCGTACGTTTTCCAATTCCTTTAGCCGCTCCCGTAATCAATGCAGTTTTTTTGTTCATTCCTTTCCCTCGCCCCAACATATCATTTTCTTCCCTTATCATTATAGTAAGCGGAGAAAAAAAATTATGCAAATTTAAATCTATTTTTTGAAACAAGTGTTAAAAAGAAAAAAAGGGACGGTCCTCCACCGACCATTAGAACAAATGGGTCCTAACGGGTTTTCGGGCCTTCCCTACACCATTGATGATTCTTCTACTTTAAAAAGATCATGCCTCTCTCTAAAAAATTATTTTTGAATAAATTCTTGCGTCCAAATATTTCCGTTTTCTACATATCCAACTCCGATATGAGTATAGTCTTTATTTAATATATTTGCGCGATGACCTTCACTATTCATCCAATCATTGACCACTTCAGCTGGAGTGCGTTGGCCTTCTGCAATGTTTTCGCCCGCAGCTGTAAACTGGATTCCATATTGTTTCATCATGTCAAATGGAGATCCGTACGTCGGGCTTGTATGAGAGAAGTAGTGGTGAACAGCCATGTCATTTGCTTTTTCGCGAGCCATTTTGCTTAAAGTTGGATCTATTTTTAATGGCGGTAAACCATATTTTGCTCTTTCTTTATTCGTCAAATCCACTACTTGCTGTTCGTACGCTTTTAATGAATATCCCGTTTTGGAAGCAGCGGGGGCCTTTGTATTGGTTGGTTGAGCTACCGTTTTATTCGCTTTAGCCGCTGGTGTGGATGGAGCCGATTTTGCTGTGACAGCTGTGTGCGGCTGTGCTTGAGAAGCTTGTTTTGCAATCGATAGTGCATATTGATATTGCTGATTCATCCAATTATCTAGCCATTTTTGTGAAATTGGAAACTGTTTTACATCATATTGACATTGAATTTTATAGTTTTCATCGTTATTTGTCGAAAATGTGGCCGCATTTGCCTTTGAAGCAAGCGGTGCAGTCAATAATCCAAAAGATACTGCTGCTGCCATCAATGCTTTTTTATTCATCTCATCTTCCTCCTTTGATTCTTCCATTTTCTGATCTGATAACATCATAACATGCGATTTTTGTAATATTGGAGGAAGAAAAAGACAGATTCATAGAATAACTAGTTGAAAAAAAACGGCGATTAACTTTCAATCAAAAAAAAGCTAAAAATGTTGAAAAATAAGAGTTTTTTAAATGATCCCTTTCATACCAAAATAGACCGTTTTTTCTTTTATGAGGGATAGGTTTTATTTATTTCCAAAAATAAAGGGTTGACAGTCTTCCATTTCACTCCCTTTATTTACTTATTTTACAAACGAATTGCAATTGTAAAGATTATCTGAGCGACTCCATTACATCCGTGTAAAGCCGGATCAGCCTTAATTGATCTTCTTCCTTTAAATCCGAATCTACCACCCTTTTCACAGCTAAATAATATTTTTCTTCTTTTGTTTTTCTAACGCGAGGATGGCTGAATTCGTCTAACAGTTCACTCTTCATCCTTTCTTTTATTGAGGTGCTCGGAGAGTTCGAACCTTCATTTGCTTCCCGCTTATTCCACAAAGACAAAAACATATCCAATAAGTATCGATCCTCCACTCTCTTCCCTCCTGTATACCGACAAAACAGAATTCAAATGTAGTTCTACTGAAATGGCCGAATGTTCTCTCCCGCTGCTTGTTTGTCTTTCTATATTCGAAGCAAAAATCGTCTCTTTTTTACTTGCGATGAATTTCATATTTCACTATATTATATATCATTTATTTTTCGGAATCGACAGAGCAATCGAATGGGCTATTCAATTTTTTTAATAACTGGATAAATGTCTCCAGTTCTTCATTCGTAAAATGGCTGAATTTTTTTTGAAAATATTCTGATTTTAATCCAGCAGCAAACTTCAGCATTTCTTTTCCTTTTTCCGTAATCTCAAGTTCTACTCTTCTCCGATCGATATCTGAACGCTTTCTGGTAATAAAGCCTTTTTCAACTAAAGAATCCGTTATAGCTGTAATATGGCTTGCTGAAACTTCAATGGTTTTCGAAATATCCGATGCTTTCAAAGGACCATACTCATGGATGACTTTTAAGACGATAAACTCTGTGCTGTTCAAATATTGTCCAGTGCAATTTCTTAATTCATTTTTGACCATTCGATAGCTCCTACGCAGTAATTGTTCCAGTTCTACTAGCATTTCTTTTCTCAATATGATCGACCTTTCACTTATCATCTAATAATTTATATTATGAACTATTTAATGATAAATGAAATACGTTCCATCTGTCAATATTCTCTCCGAGTATGGAAATAGCGATTTTTTGGCATTTGGCTAAGTGAAATTTTACTGTGATCATTGCGGAATTTGCGAGATTCCTGCGGGAAAAGCGAGCAAAGCGAGACCCCGTAAGCGAGGTACGAGCGAGAAGGATCTGAGACGCCTTCGGAAAGCGATTGAATTTCGCAATCATCATCAATGCCTGATATAAAGCAATATATAAAAAGGGCTGCCCCTAGGTCATTTAAATGATTTTGGGACAGCCCCTCTTAAGAAATTACTTATTTTTTGTGACAATTTCCACAGCTTTTTTCACTTGGGTATCATGGTTTTGAATTTCATGTCTGATTTGGTCCATCAATTGAATAGTTGTTTCTCCTGACACCTTTCCTGTCACTTGCAGTTTCTTATCGCTTTGGAACTTCATAACAGCGGCTTTTGTCTTATCGTCAAAGTAGCCGTCTACTTTTCCAGGATTGTATCCAAGGGCGCTGAGCATTTGCTCTACTGCTTTTACTTCTTTGGAAAGGTCTGACTGTTTTAACTCTTTTTCAGGATCCACAATTGGCAAATTCGCATAACTCGGGAGTTTCACTTCATAATCCGGTTTGATACCTTTTTTATGAATCCATTCTCCTTTAGGCGTCAGCCATTTCGCAGTAGTGAATTTTAAATTCGAACCATCTTTAAAATCTTCTGTCGTTTGTACCGTTCCTTTTCCAAATGATTTTTCCCCAATCAGCGGCACGCCGGCAGACTCTTTCAGCGCTGACGCAAAAATTTCCGACGCACTTGCGCTTCCTCCGTCAATTAATACAGCCACTGGAACAGATACCTTGTCTTTTCCGTCAGCGACGAATTTCTCTCGTTGGCCATTTCGATCTTCCACTTGCAGCAAGATTTTCCCTTTAGGTACGAACATATTTGACATTTTCACGGCTTGGTCAAGTAGTCCACCTGGATTTTGCCTCAAATCAAGCACCAGCGACGTCATGCCTTTTTTCTTCATCTCGGCAATTGCTTGTTTTAGCTCTTTATACGTATTTTCTGAAAAACTTGTAATTTGAATTTTGGCAACTCCATGATCAAGCATTTCCGGATAAACGGTCTTTATAGGGATCGTATCTCTTACAATGCTCACTTCGATTGGATCTTGCTCCCCTGGACGCTGAATCTTCAGCTTGACCTTAGTGCCTTTCTTGCCCCGGATCATCATGGCAGCCTTTGTCGAACTCATTCCTTGCATACTTTTGCCGCTTACGGAAAGTATGCGGTCGTTCGGACGCAGTCCAGCCTTCTCGGCAGGGGAGCCTTTAATAGGGGAAACAATCACGATGTTTCCATCTTTTTCTTGAATTTCCGCCCCGATTCCTTCAAAAGAGGACTCGATGCTCTCATGGAATTGTTTTGCTTCGCTTTTCGACATATAGTCAGAATAAGGGTCTCCCAAAGATTGCACCATGCCATTAATGGCGCCGTTAATCAATTTTTCATCATCGACTTTTTCGTAATAATTGCTTTTTAATTTATCATACACATCATAAAGCTTATTAAATTCTGGACGGTTCGTACCACCCACATCGACCGCTTTTTCATCTCCAAATGCTAAAGCAAATGTCGTAATCCCTGCTGTTATAAAAACAATGAAAAAGAGGAGCATAACAAAATGAAATCTCTTCATTTTCACATAATTGGATGAAGATGGCTTTGGCTGCTCCTTTTCTTGCTTTTCATCTTCCACATTTGTCACCACTTTCATTGCTCTCATTCTTCAGATTTATGATGATTCTGTAACTACTTTATTTTAACAGCTTTTTAAATTTAGGGGAAGATAAAAGCTAATAAGAAACTTTCCATACTAGGGAACCATTCTTTTGCAAATGACTGATTGATCGAATTGGAAATTCAACTTCCTCTCGCTTATTTAAAGCAATCATGTGAATGATCATTGGTCTATTCTGAAACGGCCGAAATCAAAACCAAGGGGATAAAATACTGAATTTTTGAAGGAATCGCCTTCAAAAACCCCTCCATTCATTTGGAGAGGTTTTTGGCATGGCTTAGGAAATTCCTGTTGCACTCCCGTTTATGGGATAAAATAATCTATCTTTCTCCTGCGAGGAAGAATGATCCGCCCACCGACATATCTATTGCACGACATCATGAAAATGGCTTTATTTATACGTACTATATTCCTTGGTCTATTTTAGATCAATCCAAAAAAAAAAAAAAAGGGGATCGCCCCTTTTTACATTTTTTCATCATTTCGATAAAATTCTTCCAATGTCCAGCCATTTTCATATATCTTCTTAGCTGCATCTACTCCTACATAACGAAAATGCCATGGCTCATATTTATAGCCAGTAATCTCTTCTTTTCCCTTCGGATAACGGAGAATATACCCGTATTCGTAGGCATGTTTTGCCAACCATTGACCTTCTTTTGTGTTTTCAAATGACTCAGTCAAGAGAAAACGGACACTTTTTCCAGAGATATCCATCGCTAGTCCAGTCTGATGCTCGCTTTGCCCGGGTGTTGCTACTGCCTGATTCGCCTTCTCTTTCCCGGAGTTGGCCATTTCATTGTTAAATACCGCGACTTGACGGTTGTAGGAACGGTAGCCTGAAACAGCATATAAATAAACGCCGTCTTTAGCCGCTGCTGCAAACATCTTTTCTAAAGCTTTTGCTGCTTCTTTGCGCATCAAGCTCTTTTCGATTTTTTCGTCTCCAAATGAAAATCTTACAGCGGGCCTAATGAGATCTTTCGGCGCATAGCCTCCCGGCAAATTATACTCTTTATTCACCAAAACGAGAACATTTTCTGGGTTGGTTATCACCTTTTTCCCGCTTACCTCTTTTACTTGGTTGAAAGAAAATTTCTTTGCTTTTGGAGCAGCGGATTTCCTCGCTTGATGATTCTGTACTTGTTGATTGGTTGTATTCGCGGTCTCTTCGCCCGCTTGGCATCCACTGGCTAGAAACACGGCGGCAGCCATCATAAATATCCATTTTTTCATAGTTCCACCCGTTTTTCCTCTGCCATTCGCTGATTAGCTTTTACGTTCCATTTTCTTTTGTTGAATAGGAAAGGGAAGCTATAATGCCTTCTCTTTTCCTAATAACTGACTCTTTTTGGTTATTCTTTCACCACTGATTCCAATGCCACTTCAATCATTTCATTAAAGGTAGTTTGTCTTTCCTCTGCTGTTGTTGCTTCACCCGTTAAGACATGGTCGCTGACGGTCAGGATCGTAAGCGCTTTTCTTCCATACTTCGCCGCAATGGTATAAAGCGCCGCTGTTTCCATTTCTAGAGCTAGTACTCCATATTGCGCCCACTTTTCATGTTCAGCGTGATCATTATAAAATAAATCTTCCGTAAACACGCTTCCTACTTTTAGATCCAAACCTTTTTCAATTCCAACATCGTAAGCTTTTTTCAATAATTCCCAATTAGCGGTAGGCGCGTAATCAATTCCATTAAATGTTAAACGGTTTATTTGAGAATCAGTAGAAGCGGACATTGCCAATATGACGTCGCGAAGTTTCACGTCTTTTTGAATCGCACCGCATGTTCCAACGCGAATTAAGTTTTGCACATTGTAGCTTTCAATCAATTCTGTCACATAAATGGAAATCGAAGGAACTCCCATTCCTGTCCCTTGAATGGAAATCTTTTTCCCTTTATATGTACCTGTATAACCAAGCATGTTGCGAACTTCATTGTAGCAAACCGCATTTTCTAAAAACGTTTCCGCAATATATTTAGCGCGGAGAGGATCACCCGGAAGCAATACCGTATCCGCAATTTCATTTTCTTTTGCCCCAATATGTATACTCATATGAATTCCTCCTTTTATCGCTTTCAATCATTCCTATTTTAAGCTTTTTTGGATGTGTCTGCAAATCATTCCATGAGAAAAATCCTTATTTAACGGGTAAGCCATTGATGAAACAAACACTCAAAAGGAAGGGATCCAAATACAGGTCACAGGA
>JADBKC010000133.1 GCA_014896555.1 Caryophanales bacterium
AAGAAAGAGAAAAATTGGGATTTCCCATTTTAAAAGCGAAAGGGGAGAAAGCTCATGACTAAAAGGGACCTTCTGCTTGAGATTGGATTGGAAGAGATGCCGGCCCGTTTTGTAACCGAGTCCATGAATCAGCTAGGAAAAAAAGTAGAGGAATTTTTTCAAAAAGAAAACATTGACTATGGAACGGTTTCTCTATTTTCCACTCCCCGCCGATTAGCTGTTTTTGTAAAAGATGTGGCGGAATCCCAGGCGGATGTTCATGAAGAGGCGAAAGGTCCAGCTAAAAAAGCGGCCTTAAATAAAGCGGGTGAATGGACAAAAGCAGCCATTGGTTTTTCAAAAAGTCATTCAGCGACTGTTGACGACATTTATTTTAAAAAGGTCAAAGGGATTGAATACGCTTTTGTGAAGAAATTTATGAAAGGCCAGCCGACGGTTCAATTGCTTCCAAAATTAAAAGACTTGATTGAGAGGATGAGCTTTGGCAAATACATGCGCTGGGCCGATTACGATCTCAGGTATGTACGTCCTATTAAATGGCTCGTTGTCTTATTTGGAAGCGAAGTGGTTCCGTTCACGATTACGGATGTGGCAACGGATCGATTCAGTTATGGCCACCGTTTTCTTGGCGGGAAAATTCAATTGGACTTTCCAGCTGAATATGAAACGAAGCTAAAAGCGGAATATGTCATTCCAAACCCAAATGAGAGAAAACAATTAATCCGCAGCCAGTTGAAAAATTTAGAAGAAAAGCACGGATGGGTCATTCCTATTGACGAAGAACTGCTGGAAGAAATCAATAATATTGTCGAATATCCTACTGCTTTATTCGGTTCTTTTCATGAAGAATTTTTAAATCTGCCAGAGGAAGTGTTAATTACTTCCATGAAGGAGCATCAGCGCTATTTTCCTGTCAAAACCGCCGACGGAAAGCTTCTTCCTCATTTTGTGACGGTCCGAAACGGAAACGATCGGTCGCTTGAAACCGTAGCGAAAGGGAACGAAAAAGTGTTGAAAGCCCGTTTGGCTGATGCCGATTTCTTCTATAAAGAAGATCAAAAGCTGAAAATTTCTGAAGTGCTGGAAAAACTCTCGTCCATCGTATATCACGAGAAAATTGGGACATTGGCAGAAAAAGTAGCCAGGATTCGAAAATTGTCGTCTTATCTTGCAGAGAGACTTCGTGTAGAAGAAGAAACAGCGCAGAAAGCAGACCGTGCTGCTGAAATATGCAAGTTTGATTTAGTCACGCATATGGTATACGAGTTTCCGGAATTGCAAGGAATCATGGGAGAAAAATATGCCCTTCTTCAAGGAGAAGATCCGGAAGTGGCAAAGGCCATTAATGAACATTACCAACCGCGGAATTCAGAAGATGAACCTGCGGAATCACTTGTTGGCGCTATAGTAGGCGTGGCCGACAAATTAGATACGATCATCTCTTGTTTTGCAGTGGATATTATCCCTACAGGCTCTCAAGACCCATATGCTCTTAGAAGACAGGCAACTGGTATTGTGCAGACCATGTTGAAGCACAAATGGAATCTCTCGCTGGAAGATTTGTTAAAAGATAGCATTGATATCGTGTTAAGAGACGGAATTGGCCAAAAAGATGCGAAAGAAATCTATATGGCTGTACTAGACTTTTTTAAACAACGAATGAAGCACATTTTAGAAGAAAAAGAAGTGAGATATGACATTATTGATGCTTTGTTAGATGTTTCCATTCATTCTTTGGCAGAAGTTGAAGCGAAAGCAGAAGTTCTGATGAAACGAATCGACCAACCGTCATTCAAGGAAGTGGTGGAATCACTAAGCCGAGTCCTTAATATTACGAAAAAAGCAAATGAGGACAAAGAAATTCATGAAAATCTGTTTACAAACGAAAGCGAAAAAGAACTATATGAAGGCTATATAAACTTGAAAAAAGAATGGAAACAGGATGTTTCGGCTGAAGAGCGTTTTCAACTGCTTGAAAGTTTGGCTCCTATGATTGAACGCTATTTTGATGAAACCATGGTCATGACCGACGATGAAGAAATCAGAAGCAATCGGTTGGCGCAAATGAAGGAGCTTTCTCGCTACATTTTAGAGTTTGCCAATGTAAATTTATTAGTGGTAAAATGAACAATTAGATTAAAAGATGGTTTCCATTGTAAGCTGTTTTTCGTAAGTTTGATTGTTCCGGCCCATATATCAAGAGGTGAGAGCCAAACAAAGGCGGGCTCTTCCTCATTTGTGTTAAATAGTATATAATAATTTCATATGAGTATAACACTTTTAATCGTGTTGGGTGGTGAGGATCATAGAACTTACAAAGCGTCAGGAACAAATATTGCAAATCGTGAAAAATAATGGACCTATTACAGGAGAACATATCGCTGAAAAATTAAATTTAACCCGGGCGACATTGCGTCCGGATTTAGCTATTTTAACTATGGCCGGATTCCTTGACGCAAGACCTCGGGTTGGATACTTTTATACAGGAAAAACCGGTACACAGCTGCTGACGGAAAATTTAAAAAAAATTTATGTGAAAGATTATCAATCGATACCCGTCGTTGTGCATAAAAACGTATCGGTTTATGATGCCATTTGCACGATGTTTTTAGAGGATGTCGGCACTTTATTTGTGGTGGATGATGATTCTTTGTTGGTAGGGGTGCTTTCAAGAAAAGACTTATTGAGAGCAAGCATTGGGAAACAAGATCTCAATAACTTGCCAGTAAACATTATCATGACGAGAATGCCTAATATTACGATGTGCTATAAAGATGACCTTTTAATAGATGTCGCTCAAAATTTAATTGAAAAGCAAATTGACGCAATGCCCGTAGTTAAAGAAAAAGGGACGGGCTTCGAGGTGATTGGTCGAATCACAAAAACGAATATTGCGAAAGCGTTTGTCGCTTTGGCGAATGAAAATTAATGCCGAGAAAGAGAGAGGACAGTGATGATGAATGAGTGATCCAATTATCTACGTTGTTTCCGACTCTGTTGGCGAGACCGCAGAACTGGTCACAAAAGCTGCCCTCAGCCAGTTTGACGGTTCAAATACGGTCCTCAAACGCTTTCCATACGTAGAGGAAATTTCTCATATTGAGGAAGTTATTTCTTTGGCTAAAATGGATAACGGAATTATTGTTTATACGCTGGTAAAGCCTGAAATGCGCCGATATTTGCAGGAACAAGCCGATAAGGAAAACATACAAGCCTTTGACGTGATAGGTCCATTAATTGATCAGTTGGCAAATATGTTTCAGAAAAAGCCGCTGTACGAACCAGGACTTGTCCGCCGGCTGGACGAAGAATATTTTAAAAAGGTGGAAGCAATCGAGTTTGCTGTTAAATACGACGATGGCCGAGATCCACGAGGGTTAGTGAAGGCTGATATAGTATTAGTCGGGGTTTCTAGAACTTCCAAAACGCCTTTATCCCAATATTTGGCTCACAAACGTTATAAAGTAGCCAATGTTCCTCTTGTACCGGAAGTGGATCCGCCTGAAGAACTGTTTCAAGTACCGAAAGAAAAATGCTTTGGTTTAAAAATCGGACCGGAAAAACTGAATCAAATTCGCAGAGAACGATTGATTTCTTTAGGGTTGGATGATCAGGCAAGTTACGCACAATTAGACAGAATCAAAAAAGAATTAGAGTATTTTGATTCCATCACTAAAAAAATGGGTTGTGAAGTCATTGATGTGACGAATAAAGCGGTGGAAGAAACAGCCAATATTATTATAGAAAAAATTCGAAAGAAATAAGCGCATAATCACATGATTGTGTGCTTCTTTCCTTTTAAAAAGTGGTATGCCTGGTCAATCTTTTCTATGTTTTGTCAAATGATATATAAAAATAGCCAAATAAGAAAGTTTGTATTATAATAAAAAATTGTGATAAAAATATGTATTCAAGGTTTAGATTGCCCTCATAACGAATAAACTATTTATGGTGATATGTCAAGACCGGGGCATTGGATAACCAGCGGCCAAAATCTGTTTGAACCACCCGTAAACCCTCGCCCAAATTACAAAAGCAGGAGATAAGGATTAAGGATCCATTATTGTCAAAGGACCAACGGTGGAGATAAGAGAGAAGCACCACTTTATGAATGCTGATAAGAAAGCCGGGGGAATTCGACAAACCTGGCTGCTCTTCTTTTTGACAGGAAACTTGCTGTGAAAAGAAGGAATCCAACATACTGTGTAGAATAATTAATTTATGACAAAGAAGAAAAGAACGATGAATATTTTTGTCGATGCAGATTCCTGTCCTGTAAAAAAGGAAATTATTGCGCTGGCAAATGAATATGATTTGAGCGTGTTCTTTGTGGCATCGTACAAACACCACCCATCTGAAGAAATAGGGGGCATATGGAAATATGTCGACTCCCAATTTCAAGCCGTTGACCTGTTCATTGTCAACCATTTGCAGAAAGGGGATCTGTTAATTACACAAGATATTGGATTAGCAAGTTTGGCCACCTCAAAAGGAGGGTATGCTATATCGCCCCGGGGAAATCAATATAGCGAGAGTGAGATGGCTTACATTTTGGACATACGGCATCTCCAGGCAAAAGCACGCCGGTCAGGACGTTTTGAAAAAGGGGCAAAGCCTTTTACAAACGCTGACAGAAAGCAATTTTTTAAAAAAGTACGGAGATTTTTGTCGAATTATGAAGGATAATCTCGGCACTTTCGCGAATGTAATAGGCTGGTGATCTTTTATGGCAGGAAAAATACCTGAGGAAACGCTTGACAGAATTAAACATTCGGTGAATATTGTCGATGTTATTCATGACTACGTTCAATTAAACAAACAAGGGAAAAATTATTTTGGCCTTTGCCCTTTTCACGGCGAAAACACCCCATCTTTTTCGGTTTCGCCTGACAAACAGATTTATCACTGCTTCGGTTGCGGAGCAGGAGGGAATGTTTTTACCTTTTTGATGGAAATAGAAAAGATTTCCTTTCAAGAAGCGGCCGTCAAATTAGCGGAAAGAGCTGGGGTCAAGCTGAATATGGATGTAACAGCCGAACCCGTTCAAGCGTTGCCGAAGGACCATGAACTCATGGTGTCTGCTCATGAACTTCTAGCTAAATTCTACCATCATTTGCTGATAAACACAAAAGAAGGCCAAACTGCATTAGAATATTTATTCTCAAGAGGCTTCACAAAAGATCAAATAGAAAGATTCCAAATTGGCTGGTCGCCAACAGGCTGGAACGTCGCTGTGCACTTTTTAAAAAGAAGAGGGTTTTCGATTCCATTGATGGAAAAAGCGGGTCTTGCCATCCGCCACGATGGAAAAAGAGACTATTATGACCGGTTCCGCGATCGAATTATGTTCCCTTTGCATAATTCGAAAGGAAGGATCGTGGCGTTTTCCGGAAGAAGTGTGGGGGATCAGCGGCCTAAATATTTGAATAGCCCAGAAACACCCATATTTCATAAGAGTCGACTCTTATACAACTTGAACCGTTCAAGAAATGCGATTCGAAAAAAAAGCCAGATGATCTTATTTGAAGGATTTGCGGACTGCATCGCAGCCGATCGGGCAGGAATTGACAACAGTGCTTCAACGATGGGCACTTCTTTAACGGAAGATCATGTGCATATTATTCGCCGGCTAACCGATGAAGTGCTAATATGTTATGATGGAGATTCTGCCGGAATCGAAGCAGCATTTCGGGCTGGAAATCTTCTTGAAGAGGCTGGCTGCCATGTGAAAGTTTCTGTCATTCCCGACGACTTAGATCCCGACGATTATATCCAAACATACGGAGGAGAAAAATTCCGTCAGGATGTTATAGAAGCCAGTATGACGTATATGGCTTTTAAAATGCAGTATTATAAACGGGGGAAAAATCTTCAAAAAGAAGATGAGAAGCTTCAGTATATTGATGAAATATTGAAAGAAATCACAAAGCTTTCAAAGGCGGTGGAGCGCGATTATTATATGAGACAGCTGGCGGAAGAATTTTCGATATCATTGGATGCGTTAAAATGGCAACAACGTCAAATATATTATGCGGAAAAACGGAATTTGCCGCCATCTCGACCAAATTTGACAGGTAGAATTTCCGAAATGCCTTCAGCTGGGAAAATATATCCTGCTTATATAACAGCAGAACGCCGCTTAATTGCTTATATGCTTCAAAACCCCGAATTAGCGTATCAAGTCCATGAAAAACTGGCGGGGGAGACTTTCAATCTGGATGAACATCAAGCCATTTTCACTTATTTATTAGGTTATTACGAAGATGGAAATCCACCTGATTCCAGTACTTTTATCAATTTTTTGCCGGATCCGAACTTAAGAAAAACGGTAACGGAAATAGAAATGATGAATGTAAACATGGACGTCTCGGACGAAGAAATAAATGATTATATAAATGAAGTGTTAAATCACCAAAAAATGTTAAAAATAAAGGCAAAGATGGAAGAAAGCAGAAGGGCAGAACAGCAGCATGACTATAAAAAAGCGGCGGCCATTGCAATGGAAGTTATGCAATTAAGAAAGTTGTTGAAAAGGAAAGGTAGTCTCAAGGATGTTGGAAGGAGGGGAACCAATGGCTGAAAAGTCAACACGTTCCAAAGAAGTTGAGCCTGAATTAACAATAGATAAAGTAAAAAATCAAATAGTGGAAAAAGGAAAGAAACGCGGTGAGCTTTCATACGATTATATAGCCGATAAACTAGCGAATTTTGATCTTGATTCGGAACAAATGGATGAGTTTTATGAATATTTGAATGAACAGGGAATAGAAATTGTCAATGAAGACAACGATCATGAAGAAGATCCTGATCTTCATGATCTCTCAAAAGAAGAGGAAGAAGAATTTGATTTAAACGATTTAAGTGTTCCGCCTGGAGTCAAAATTAATGACCCTGTTCGTATGTATTTAAAAGAGATTGGGCGTGTTGATCTTCTTTCCGCTGAAGAAGAGATTGAGTTGGCTAAACGTATTGAACAAGGGGATGAAGAAGCAAAACGCCGTTTGGCGGAAGCGAATTTGCGCCTTGTTGTAAGCATTGCGAAGCGGTATGTTGGAAGAGGCATGCTGTTCCTTGACTTAATTCAAGAAGGCAACATGGGGCTAATCAAAGCCGTTGAAAAATT
>JADBKC010000004.1 GCA_014896555.1 Caryophanales bacterium
TCTTGGATAAAATCCCTTTTTTGATGGTTACATTCAAAAAAATGTGGCTCTCCGCTTCTAACTTGCGTATAAGTTCTAAAACGGTTGCAATTCCTTCATGCTCCTCTGTCCTCAAAGCTCTTACCGCCTGCCTTGTTTCTTCCAAACTATCTTGTACCAATTCCTTCAATTCTTCAAATTCTTCTCCTTTCTGCATGGATAAAATTTGCAAATGCATGAGCAGTGCAGTGAGTTTGTGCCCAACAGAGTCGTGAATATCCCGGGCAATTCTTGTTCGTTCCTCCAGCCTTGCCGTGCGCTCCGATTCATAAGAGATGCGTTTTAAATTTCGGAATTCCCCAACCAACGTTTCATACAGATTTTGTTTTTCCTTTAAAGCTGCAAAACTGCGATTTAAACTGAAGGTTAAAATAGCAAAGAGAGCAGAAAATAGAAGAAAAGGACTTTTTTCCGGCACCTTCCAATAAAGAAATAAAAAAGACAAAATCATATAAGCACCGAATGACAAAAGAAAGTCCTTGGAACGAAGCAATACAGCTCCTTCCATCATCAAATACAAAAACAAAAATAATATATATACGCTAGTTTCCGAAAATGCGAAGAACCCGAATGAAAAGAGCAATCCTCCCATTGCGCAATACAAAATGGCTGGTTTAGGCACTACGGAAAGAAAAAAATACCCGGTCAACAAGAGTGAAAACAACAGAAGTATGGCGGCAAAACGTTGAGTCGGCTCAAATTCCTGATACAAAAAGACAACACTAATCGAACTGAATATCACGAATCGAATCCAAAAAAAGGACACTGTCATTTCTCCCAATCGTCTTTTTTTCAGTTTACTATAACGCTCGGAATTTTGAATATCATTTTTCGGAATAATACAAACATTTTATTCAGCAAAAAGGGGCTGTCTGATAAGTCCCTAAAATAAAGCAAGTGGAGAAAAACGAGCCGTTTTTCTCCACTTGCTTTTGTATTTTTTCGATTTTTCTCCGAAAGTAGCTGGCGGATGCCTGCTACTTTCAGTATATTGTGGGCTAATGCTACAATCCCAAACTCGACATGTACTTTGTCGAGGCCCCGTAAAGAAAACCGGCGGAACGACCGATTGCCCTTGATGTGACCGAACACACTTTCTACTTCGACTTTGCGCCGAGCGTAGATGGCCGTTTTCTCTTCACTTTCAAGGGCTGTTTTTGCCTTCGCTTTCATTTCCTCGAAGACGGTATTCCAGTGAACTTGGCGATTTCCCTTCGCTTTCGTGCATTTCACTTTCAATGGGCAATTTGTACAATCTTCACATTCGTATATTTTGAAGCTTTGCTCATAACCAGACGGATTCTTTTTGTTTTGGTATTTTTTAAACGTCACTTTCCTTCCATTCGGGCAAATAAAACAATCATCTTGCTCACAATAGGTCCAGTTTTTCGCATTTTTGATGTCCTTTTTGTACTTGCGTGTCTGTTCTTGTACATACGATCCATAAGGAATGAGAAACTCAAATCGAGGCTCTTTCTCATCACCAACCGCATATACATAGTTTTCTTCACTGCCATATCCTGCATCCGCGATGACTCTTTTGGGCATCGGTAAAGAAGTAGACGCCAGTTTCTCCAAATGCGGGATGAAACAACGCGTGTCTGTAGGTCGTTGATGAATGGTATAAAACAAGATAAACTGGTTCTCCGTCCCCATTTGAACATTATACCCCGGCTTAAGCTGACCGTTTTTCATAGGATCTTCCTTCATGCGCATAAAGGTTGCGTCTTTGTCCGTTTTGGAATAGCTGTTACGGTCGCCAAAGATTTCATTCTGTTCCTTGTATTTCGCTAGTCTCGGTAAGAAATTTTCCCGAATCAGCTTTAAAGGTTTCTTCCATTTACTGCGCTCTTGTCGCTTTTCCTTACGAATCTTTGTATCTGTTTCCTTTTCTATTTCCTCTGTTAGCGTTTCGACCTTTTCTTCTATTTTCTTAGCGACTGTCTCTAGATGATGTTCGGTGATCTCTGCATTTTGTTCGGTTTCTTTTTCTTCCGTTCCAGCTTCTAATTCTGTTAATTCATGAATATGTTGCAGGGTTTCTTGAATTTTTTCTTTTAATGTCGCTTCCAATTTTACCGTTGATTTTTTCCACACGAAAGAATACTTATTGGCATTGGCTTCAATCTTGGTGCCATCCAAAAAGTAGTTTTCCATCGTGATGTATTTTTCTTCCATCAATTTCTGAATCATGGCTTCAAATAACTCATCCATCAAGGTTTTCATCCGTTTCCCACGGAACTCGTTGATCGTGCGAAAATCCGGCTGTTGCATCGCTGCTAACCACATAGCTGGGATGTTTTCTTTTATGAGCTTTTCGATTCCTCTGCAGGAATAAACCTTTTGGGAATAACCAAATAGAATGATTTTCAGCATCATTTTGGGATGAAAGGAACTTCTGCCACCACCCTTATAATGAGAAAACAATTGCTCATCTGGTACAGCTTCTACCATTTCATCCACCACACGTGCGACATGATGTTCTGGTATGAGCGATTCAAGATCAAAAATCACATGGATTTGGCGATTGTCATAGGGTTTGAAAGTAGGGGGAAATTCTCTTTTCGAAGTCTTTTTTTCCTCAGTCTCTGGAAGAAATGTCAATTGTGTGTTATTATTTTCAGTAGTAATCATTTGATTGCTCATAAAAAATCGTCCTTTCTGAAATGTGGTGTGGTAACTTCATTTTACAAGAAGGGACGATTTTTTTGTGTATTTTTTTATAAAAATATGAAAAATAACGGGGCTCCAAAAAGTCAGTTACCCTGACTTTTTGGACAGCCCCTTTTAAGGGAACGTCTTCACAATATTCCCATCATTATCCTCAACATACAAAATGGTCCATTTAAGACAAAAAACCATTACTTTTCATATTTTTGAAAAACAATCGTTGCATTATGTCCGCCGAATCCGAGCGAATTGCTGATCGCTGCGCGGACAGTTTGTTTTCTTGCTTCATGTGGAACATAGTCAAGATCGCATTCAGGATCTCTTGTTTCCAAATTGATAGTCGGTGGTATAATATCATTTTTTATGGATAGGATGGTAAAGATCGCTTCTACGCCCCCAGCTGCACCAAGCAAATGCCCTGTCATAGACTTTGTGGAGCTGACAGCAAGACGGTATGCATGCTCACCAAAAACCGTTTTAATGGCTGTCGTTTCAAATTTGTCATTGTACGGCGTGCTTGTTCCATGGGCATTAATATAATCGATATCCTCCGATTTCAATCCGGCATCTTGGAGCGCCATTTTCATAGCTCGTGCTCCGCCTTCTCCTTCTGGCGCAGGAGCTGTAATATGATAAGCGTCGCCCGTCATGCCATATCCAACGATTTCAGCATAAATATGGGCTCCTCTTTTTAACGCATGTTCCAGTTCCTCTAAAACAATAACACCGGCGCCTTCTCCCATGACAAAACCGTCGCGATTAGCATCAAAGGGGCGGCTGGCTGTTTTGGGATCCGGATTTGTGGAAAGAGCGGTATTGGCGCTGAAACCAGCCATACTCATACGAGTGATAGGAGCTTCTGTACCGCCCGCCACCATCACATCTGCATCTCCGCGCTGAATCGCTTTAAAAGCATCGCCGATCGAGTTGGTGCCTGTTGCACAAGCTGTGACTGTACAAGAATTAATTCCTTTTGCACCAAGAATAATTGAAACTTGCCCAGCTGCCATATCGGGAATCATCATTGGAACAAAGAACGGGCTGACACGGCGGTAACCTCTTTTTTGAAACGTTTCAAACTGCTGTTCAAATGTTTCCATGCCACCGATGCCAGAGCCGATCCACACTCCTACTCGTTCTGCATTTGATTCATCTATGGTCAAATCAGCATCTTTTACAGCTTGAATCGAAGCAGCAACGGCATACTGGGTAAATCGGTCCATTTTTCTTGCTTCTTTTCGTTCCAAATAGTCTTCCGGATTAAAATCGTTTATTTCAGCTGCTACTTTGGCAGGAAATTCATCAGGGTTCACTCTTGTCAGAGGTTTAATCCCGCTAACTCCGTTTATAATATTTTTCCAAGAAGTTTCAACGTTTAATCCAACAGGTGTAACCGCGCCAAGCCCGGTTACAACGACACGTCTTTTTTCCATTACCCCATCTCCTTTACGAGTTCAAGAAGATTTATTTTTACCGTCCCCATCTTAGAAGAACAGCTCCCCACGTCAGACCACCGCCAAATCCAACCATCACGATCACTTGATCATCTTTTATTTTACCAGCTTCCAGTTCTTCCACAAGCGAAATTGGAATGGAGGCAGAAGAAGTATTTCCGTATTTATGAACGGTTTTCGACATTTTTTCAACAGGAAGCTCCAGCCGCTGGCGAGCAGATTCCATAATGCGGATATTGGCTTGGTGAGGAATGAGAAAATCGACATCTTCTTTTGAAAGTCCCGCTTTTTCTATGACGCGAATACAGGATTCTCCCATTTGTCGAACCGCAAACTTAAACACTTCCCGACCGTTCATATGGATGTATCGGTCTTGGTACAAATATTTCCCGCCGGATCCATCCGCACCGAGATCAAAAGCAAGAATACCTCTTCCTTCAGAAACAGGTCCTACTACGGCTGCCCCTGCTCCGTCGCCAAATAGAACAGCTGTATTGCGATCGCTCCAGTCAGTGATTTTCGAAAGTTTTTCAACCCCCACCACTAATACATAACGGTACGTACCCGAAGCGATAAATTGTTGGGCTGTTGCCAACCCGTACATAAAACCAGCACAGGCAGCACTAATATCCATCGCCGCTGCATAGGCTGCGCCCAGCCGATCTTGAAGAATGCATGCGACCGTTGGAAAAGGCTGATCCGGAGTGACAGTAGCCACTAAAATTAAGTCTATTTCTTTTGGGGAAATTCCAGCATGTTCAATGGCGTTTTTCGCGGCTTCAAACGCCATATCGGATGTATCCATATCGTCTCCAGCAATTCTTCGTTCTTCAATTCCTGTTCTCGTACGGATCCATTCATCAGACGTATCCATCATTTTTTCTAAATCTGTATTTTTTACAACCTTTTCTGGTACGTAGCGACCAACTCCAATAATTCCTGCGTTCAACACGCTTCCCTTCCTTCTTAAATCTTTGTTCAATGAGCCCCATTGCGAAAAATGGCAAATGAGCGCCCGTTGGCTTATAGAAAGTGGTATAAGCACATATTATTACCTGGTACTAATTTTAACAAAATTCCTTTTGTCTTGCAAACTTTTTTCCCCGTCCATCTATGGGACTCTATCCATTCCATTTTAATCGATGCACATAAAATAAAGAATAGAAGGAAAGGGGGTAGCTGCTTATGAGCGCGGAAGAGGAAAAGGATGAGAAGCAAAAAACCAATATTCACCCTTTTGACAAGCTAATGTTTGGCCAGCATGAACGTACGAGCAAAAAAAAACTAGAGAACCAAGAAGATGAGACAGATCTAGAAAACGTTGATTTTATGGAATTGATGAAACAAATAGATATATTGACGTCCTCTTTTGGGCATTTTAAACCGCTTTTGAATAAAGTCACGCCGTTATTGGAAAAATGGATCAAGAAATAAAAAACTTTTCATTCATCCAACAGGAAAGATGAAATGGATGAACGATCAAAACTTGCGGCATAAAAGCGGTCTATGATTTAGGGGAGAACCCAATTATCATAGGATTCCCCCTTTTCCATTCCTATTCTTTCAAGGCTTCTTTTTTCCCTAATTCATATGCCTCGTTCATCACTTTCAAAAACAAGTTCATAAAAGGCTGAATCAACTCCATGGACAGGTCAATTCCCGCTTCCTTTAATTTTTCTTGCGCCTCAGGTAAGTATTTCATGGCCATTTGCACGAATTCCATATTTTTTTGTTCATTCATTTAAATGCCTCCCTTATCACTTTTGCTTGGCAGCTTTCCTGTTTTGGTATAAATGGCGATATCGCGATTCAACCGGTGTCGGAATGGTTTATCAACCACGGGGCTCCATTTACCCATCGTAATGACACCGTCTTGAAAATCAAAATACAAATTTCCAGGAGGAAGCTTTCCTTCTGCAAAACGCGCGGCGGCTGCTTCATAAAGTTTATCTACATGCTGTACAGTGCTTGTGAGCACCGTATCCTTTCCTAAATCCGATTGATCAGACACATAGCCAATAGCGAATAGCCCTTTCTCCTTCAATTTTTGAATAACCGGTACACTATAGCGGTCTCCGGCTGGATACACGACATCCGCCCCTCTATCAACCAACCCATCAAGCATATAAAGCGCCCGATCTGTGTCATCCCAATTTCCAACATATTGTTTAAAAACTTGAACATCAGGATTTTCATATTTTGCTCCATCCACAAACCCTTTGATCTCCGGCTGCCACTTGTAAGTAGCGAGAACAGCAATCTTTTTTGTTTTTGTTTCATGGGCAGCCGTCATTCCTCCAAAAAAGCCCATTGCATAACCTTCAAACTTAAGGCTTGTCGTATTTTTGCACCTGGCATTCCCATTAAAACTGACAAAATGGATATTTGGAAATTTAGGAGCAATCTCATTAAAGTATGCTGCATATTCACTCCCATGTCCAAAAATTAAATTAATCCCTTTATGCGAAAATTCCTCTACTGCTTTTTCTGTCATTACTTTCGAGTTCATCCATTCTTTATAGTAAACATCCACACCGAAACGGCTTTGAATGCGAAGCATGCCTTTATATCCTTTAGTACCCCATACTTGATCATTTATGGTTTCCGGCACCAGTAGTCCAACCTTTTGAAGATGTCCTCTATCATCTTCTTTCTTGCAGGATGCCAGCAAAGCGAATAAGATCATTACGATAATTCCGACAGCGACTTTTTTTGCCATTACGAGAACTCCCTCTTTCCAAACCCTCATATCAGGTAAAAGCGGTTAGAGCGCAAAATGCGCATGGCTGCTTCAACATATTATAGGGATTCCGTACATAAAAAGAGAAAAAGCCATAAAATATGCCCCCTCCTCCAAACCTTTTAATAATGATAAAGAAATGAGACGAATCTTTTCTTTTCCTCTACTAGGAAAAAGTACCCGGATATAAACCTGTCTACATTCTACACTTCTTCTAAAACTTAAAAAAGGGGGAATTATGAATCTCTTGTTTTTTTTATATGAATGATTTGCTTTTGTATTGCATCGGCTATAGGCAGTTTGTTTTGAACCTGCAAGATTTCAAAAGGATAAGTATTTTGCGAACGATCTTTACAAAGCTTTTTTAAAGCGTTTTTTTGTTCTTCGTCTTGGACCACAAGATTCATTATCTCTTCCCAGCTGGATGGATTAGCATTTACTAAGATAAAAGTAGTGGACTTCTCTTTTTGGCTGTTGATGACTTCAACGGCATCTTCTACGTATAAAGCCTCCGCAACAACTTCATCGATGCAGCCTTTTTCCCATTGAAAGGAAGGGTTTTTGATCAACTCTGCAAATAAAAAAGAGGCTGGCTGTCGGGGGCCGAAAATAGTCGGCAAATAAAAAACGGTCACAGTCGCTTCTTCTTTTTCAGCTCGCTTTCGCAGTTCCTCCGCTTCCTTGAATAAGGAGTGTTTCTCTTCCCGTTTCAACCAAATTGATGGATAAAGAAAGATAAAATGATGTTTTTTCCAATTCAAACCTTTTTCGATAACGGGCTTGATCGCCCTCCAAGCGCCCTCCTTGCGGTGATAATAATCATCATAAAAAGAAAAAACGAGATAAGATGGGGATGGAATGTGCTCAGGCCATTGAATATGATGGATTTTTTTATATTGAAAATTTGCGTTTCTCCCTATCGTAAGCAAACGATCCTCATCCAAATCACCTTCATCGCAGCCAAGTACAGACATTCCTTCCTCTAAAAAGGCTTGGCACAATTCAAAACCAATAAATGAATTTCCAGAAAACACAACTGCATCATCCATAGACATCCCCCTCATTTCCCATATGGCTATTTTATGTTTTCCAACCGTCGCTGTTAAAAGAATCTTATAAAAATGAACAGAATTTGAAGTCAAGGAAACTCTTTCGTTTAATCTACTTATGAAAGAGCAAATGCGAAACCATTTTTTCCAAGAATAGCCCCTTTTTATGAACCATTGGTTTCTATCTTATAATTCTTTTTCTTGCTCTTGAAAGTACCGCAAACATTTTCGAATAATAAATGGCCGCTTCTCTGGCAAAAAGAAATCCAGTTTTACCGGCAAGTTGTTTCCCATACGTTCTTTACAAACGGATTGGACTGCTTCCAATTGTCCTTTATACGATGGGTGGCCGATGATTTCTATAAAGTAAAGCGGGTTTTTCGTTTTGATCAGCGGGATGACCGTATCCTTTTGGATCGCTTTTTCCCATTCCTTTTCTTCCACTTGATAAGCAACTGAAATTTCCTTCCTAAACTTTTTCAAGAAGAACTTCTGTTTTCTTTCCTGCTCATTATGCACTTGCAGGGAAATGCACGGAGTGACGACGACTGCACAGCGCAAATTGGACTCAATTCTCGTCAACATATTTTTTAATAAAAGCGCTCCGGTTCCCTCAGCTAGAATATGAATACGCTGATTGATGATCTCCTGTCTTTTTATATAGTGGTATAAGTTCAAGGCAGATTCCACAGCCTTTTCGCTTCCCCAGTGGGCTCCAAAAAAGTTGGAATAAAATACAAGATAGCCGGATTTCGTCAACTGGTTGATCCATTTCCTCCTAGTTTCATTTTCCGTCCAAAAGCTCCCTTTTTCTGTGACATAATGGTTTTGATCTCCTAGAATCATAACGGCAAAACCGTTCGGCTGTACTGGGTAATGAACAATGCACCACTCTCTATCATGCTGAAATATCTTTTGCTGCATGATCAACTTCTCCTTCTGCATAGTGAGTCTTAATATTGTATGAAGGCAACGGATTTTGCGAAAGGGAATTAGCCTATTCAAAACAAAGGAGATTCGAATGAAAAAGAAAGATTTCATCATCGAATGGAAGTGTGGTAAAATAGAAATTAAAGTGAAACTTCCATTAGTGAGGTTTTCTTTCATCCCCACTGAAGGTTAGTGGAACGAACCGGGCATTTAGGGGCAGTGTCCCCTTTTTTTGGGTATCTCTTTATGTCCTGCATGCGTTGAGAAAAGGACTTACTGCCTGTTAATGCGGGATATAATGTGGATACATACTGATTTTACAAAAACGAGGTGAATAACCGATGCGTTTCATTATGACACTGGTATGGGCATTTCTTTTGTCTGTAATGCTCGTATATGTTGTGGGAGCAATGGCTGGAGCAGCGTTTAATTTCAATCTCAGCCTCCTTTTAACGTTTGTCTTTGCGATTCTGATCTTTTTATTAAGTTCGCTGATTCCAGACGAACCGGTTGAAAAACATTGAATTCAAAAGGGGCGGCCGATAAGGCCGCCCCTTTTGGATCTTGATGTTCTTTCATGAATGGCCAGACTGGCTTCTTCAGCCATAAGGCCAGTATTCTATCCATCCCTTGTCCATTTAGGAAGAACGGACAACGAGTTCGCCCTTTTCCTCATCAATCACCGCTTCTTTGTTTGGCAAAATGTCGCCAGCAATGATTGCCCTTGCCAGTTTTGTTTCTACGTGATGTTGAATGAACCGTTTCAACGGACGGGCTCCATATACTGGATCGAACCCTTCTTTTGCGATTAGCTTTTTAGCGTTTTCCGTGACTTTAAGATCCAATTCCTGATCTTTCAGTCGTTGTTTTAGTTCACCGAGCATTTTTTCCACAATCGCTTCTACGTTCTTTATCGTCAACGGTTTAAACAAAATAATATCATCCACACGGTTTAAAAATTCCGGGCGAAAGTGATGCTTTAATTCGTTCAATACTTTTTCTTTTGTCTCCGGTTGAATGTCTCCTTCTTCTTTTCGATCTAATAAGTAGGAAGAGCCTAAGTTGGAAGTCATAATGACCACCGTATTTTTGCAATCAACCGTTCTTCCTTGTGAATCCGTGATTCGACCGTCATCTAGCATTTGCAGCAAAATATTAAATACTTCCGGGTGCGCTTTTTCGATTTCATCCAATAAAACAACCGAATAAGGCTTGCGGCGAATGGCTTCCGTCAGTTGGCCCCCTTCTTCATAGCCGACATATCCAGGAGGAGCACCGATTAAACGCGACACAGAAAATTTTTCCATATACTCCGACATATCGATCCGAATCATTTGCTCTTCGCTATCAAATAATGCCTCCGCGAGCGTTTTCGCCAGTTCTGTTTTTCCAACGCCTGTCGGACCAAGAAATAAAAACGATCCGATCGGACGATTTGGGTCTTTGATTCCCGCTCTTGCCCTTAGTACAGCATCACTCACCAGCTTCACTGCTTCTTCTTGGCCGATTACTCTGTTTTGGAGAATTTGTTCTAATCGCAGTAATTTCTCTCTTTCTCCTTCCACAAGCTTAGTAACAGGAATGCCTGTCCAACGGGAAACGATGCCCGCAATTTCTTCTTCTGTTACCTCTTCCCGAAGGAGGCGATTTTCATCCTGTTTGGCAGAGGCTTCGTCTTCGAGTTGCTTCAGTTCTTTTTCCACCTGGGGGATTCTGCCGTGGCGCAATTCAGCTGCTTTATTTAAATCATATCGGTTCTCTGCCAATTCCAGCTCCCTGCGAAGTCTTTCCAGCAGCTCTCGTTTTTCCTGAACTTTTTGAATCGTCTCTTTCTCCTTTTGCCATCTTGCACGCATTTCATTCGCTTTTTCCTTTAAATCCGCCAATTCTTTTCTTAATATCTCAAGACGTGCTTTGCTGGCAGCATCCGTCTCTTTTAATAAGGCAGCTTCTTCAATTTCAAGCTGCATCACTCTTCTCGTCACTTCGTCCAATTCTGTCGGCATCGAATCGATTTCCGTCCGGATCAAAGCGCACGCTTCATCAACCAAGTCAATCGCCTTATCAGGAAGAAACCGATCGGAAATATAGCGGTTAGAAAGCGTTGCGGCGGCTACAAGAGCCCTATCATGGATATTCACGCCGTGGTGAATTTCAAACCGTTCCTTCAAGCCCCGTAAAATCGAAATCGTATCTTCCACTGTCGGTTCTTGAACGAGAACTTGCTGGAAGCGGCGTTCAAGAGCGGGATCTTTTTCAATATACTTGCGGTATTCATCCAATGTTGTCGCTCCGATGCAATGGAGTTCGCCTCTCGCCAGCATGGGTTTCAACATATTCCCTGCATCCATGGCTCCCTCTGTTTTTCCAGCGCCGACAATCGTATGCAGTTCATCAATAAACAACAATATTTTCCCTTCGCTTTTCTTAACCGCATTTAATACCGCTTTTAACCTTTCTTCAAATTCGCCCCGAAATTTGGCTCCAGCAATCAGTGCGCTCATATCCAAAGCAAAAATGGTTTTATCTTTCAATCCTTCAGGGACATCTTTGCGGACAATCCTTTGTGCAAGACCTTCCACAATTGCAGTCTTCCCAACACCCGGTTCTCCGATTAAAACCGGATTATTCTTCGTTTTCCGCGATAAGATCCGGATCACATGGCGAATTTCGCTGTCCCTGCCTATGACAGGATCCATTTTTCCTTGTCTCGCTTCTTCGACAAGATCCCGCCCGTATTTTTTCAAAGCTTCATAGACGGCTTCCGGATTTTGGGTTGCCACTTTTTCATTCCCCCTTATCTCCTTGATGATGGTAACCAACTGTGATTTTGACACTTGATGTTTATGTAAAAACTGTTTCCAGTCATGATCCGGTAAATCCATGCTTGCCAAAACAACATGTTCTACCGATACATAATCATCCTTCCATTGTTCCCGCACCTTGTCTGCTTTTTGAAAAAGCATCTGCAAATTGTTGGAAAGATAGGCGCCATATTGGACACCTTCCCCGCTGACCTTAGGGTATTCGTCTAACCGCTTTTTAAAATAATCGATGATTTTTTCTTTGGACAGCCCGGCCCGCTCAAAAATATGAACCATTAAGCTATCGCTTTTGTTCAGCAATGCATAAAACAGATGAGGTAAATCCATTTCTGTATTTTGTTGCTGCTCTGCCAATTTTTGGGCTTCCGCCATCCCTTCCTGGAGCGCATACGTCATTCGCTGGATATCCATATGGGTCCCTCCATCCATTTTTCATTCTTTTTCCAACATTCATTATTCACTTTTCCAATATAACTGTAAAGCCATCCGTCTTCGGATGGCTTAACTGTTTCTTATTACGGTTTCCGTTTATACGTCCATATTCGTTCGTCATTAGAGTTTTCTGGGAAACGGTCGCCTTTTTCCAATTTGATTTGCTTTGGATTCACCACATTGCTTCCAGTATCCCCTATTTCCACATAAAATCCATTATTTGGCGCTTTTTCTCTAGGATGAAAATGCTTTTTTTGTCCCAACGCATGCCCCTCCGCTTAAACAATCACTATTTTTTGACGCTTCTAGCGTCTATTCATAGTCTCTGCCTGCTGTCATCAACTATGCACGGTTATTTCCGTCATCCAATCCAACCATTATCATTACTTCGCTTTTCCTAAAAACACCTTAGTGAAAATGATTACAAGTGAGTTTCCCAGCCTTTAGGCAGATGGAGCAGATTTCTCTTCGGGATGGCTCTTATGGAAATAATGGATTACCCAAAATGGTTGATGATTCATCTACAGGATAAAAAATCACCTGCGCACCATTATGCGCAGGTGATTTTTTTCTATACCCAGCGATCATAAACCATCCGCTTCTATAGGCGATTTTCTTTGGAACTGTACCCCTATTTGTTGATTAATCAGGTATCCCTAATGCGATTTTAGCGTAGCGGGACATTCGATCTTTCGTCCACGGCGGATTCCAAACGATATTCACGTCGACGTCCTTAATTTCAGGAATGTCGCTTAACGCATATTTCACTTGATCCACAATGGTGGCAGCAAGCGGACAGCCCATTGCCGTCAAAGTCATCGTGATTGTTGCTTTTCCTGCTTCATCCATATCTATACCATAAACTAGACCAAGATTCACAATATCAATGCCGATTTCCGGATCGATGACTTGTTCAAGTGCGCCGAGAATATTTTCTTTTAAAGCCTCATCCACTTCCCTCACTCCTTTTTCTTCATTTATCATTATTTTAATCATATACTACGGCAGTAATCAAATCATTCATTCCGATTACAATTTTTCGGAAAACCATTCAACTGTTTTTAACACCCCGAAACGAGACACTTTATGACCGCTTTGTTCATCTAGCATAAAAAAGAGGTCTTCGGGATGGTTTTCATATTGATCCTTGTTGGATAAATAAAAATCATAGGCATTTTGAAAAGGAACGATCGGATCTTTTTTTCCGTGCCAAAACATTAAAGGACGCCCTTGAAGTTTTTCCGGCTGCTGGCTTAAATCATAGGCCCGAAGCCTATTAAATGTTTTTTCCAGTTCCTTTTTCGTAAAAGGAAGATGGTGCCCGCGCTTTTGAATTTCGTTGATTTGCTGGCGGGCATAAGCCTCATACACTGGAGATCCCATCAAACTGACAGCCGCTTTAATCCAAGAATATTGCGTTAAAGCTCCTAAAGTCACAATTCCTCCCATAGAGGTGCCGGCAACGCCAATCCGCCCCTCATCTATCCTTTGTTCATAATGATTTTTAATCACTTCTATTTCTTGGATGGTGCTTACCACAATGTCCCAAAATCGATATGTAAGCTCCCTTTCCGATATGGATTCTTCCCGTTCTCCATTAAAAGAGGCTTCTGGCAAAACAACTCGATACCCTTTTTCGCTTAAATAATAAGCATAATGAAGATTGTGCTCTTTTGCACTTTGAAATCCATGAATGAATATGATGAACGGTATTTTTTGATCCAGCAATGATTGTTTCACCACATGCAAGACCGGAATATTGTTCACATATTCTTTTTGAACGACCATCATTTTGACGATTCCTCCCTTCCCTTTCTTTATGTATCATAATCGATAGTCCAAAAATTTCCTATACTTTTTCATTTTTCTTATTTTCATCGTTCGTCATTGCGAAAATGCAATAAATTAGGACGATCGCAAATCTACCGAAGGAGGAAAAATAAATCGAAGTCTTCTTGCGCCAATGACGATCCATGTAGGAGGTGGAAAGGCAGGCAGAAAGTACGTGTGTGGAGTATTAGACGATGAGGCACAATGTAAAGGAACGAATTTTCGTTCAACAATAAAAAGGGGTGGATCGAATGGGCAAACGCAATAAATCAAAGCGATTTATTCAAGACGGGAAAAACGCCGTTCAACAACATGCGCTGCAAATTCCTTATCATATGACATATGCCGAAGCGGAAGCAGCCAAAATGAACCATCCTCGAAGTTCAACAGAAGAGATTTAAATGTGGCATCAAACGCTAATTCTTGGCCGAACTAGAAAAGCGTCAGGGAAAAGTGCAGAACTCGGGCTTTGAAATGCCCCCTTTCTTTATTGCCGCCTCTTTTTCGTTTTTATTTAGTAAAAAGATTGACAAAAGAGAAAAACAAAGGATACCAGCCTTCAGCCGCACAAGCGGGCCCGTTACTTATGCAGGACGGAGCCTGCTTGAGTGGCTTTTTTACATCATAGTTGAGCTTGAACGGGCCCAGACTCTTCATCATCTCTCCTCATCCTATTTTTAATGAAAAAAATTGGCTGTTCCTTGTAAGGCGAATGTTGATCCATTCAGCTTTTACCCTTTAAATGAATACAGCTTTACACTTTAGTCTTTTCGGAAGAAGCCGACCACTTCCGCTGTTTCCACAATATTCGTAAAGGCCTTAGGGTCGACATTTTGGATGATTTTTTTCAAATCGTACAATTCATAGCGTGTAATCACGATCATCATCATTTGTTTCTCTTTATTGGAAAAAGCCCCTTTTGCCGGAATCACCGTTATTCCTCTGACTAGTTTTCTGTATATCTCTTCTTTCATTTCTTGTGGCTTGTCCGTTACAATCATCGCTGTCAATTTTGCATACCTTGTATGGATTGCATCAATGACTCGTGTGGAGACGTATAGAGAAACAATTGTATAGAGCGCTTTTTCCCAGCCAAACACGTATCCCGCTGTCAAAACAATAGCCCCATTCATCAGAAAAAAATATGTGCCAACCGGTTTATCTTTCATACGGGAAAGTACCATTGCGATGATATCAAGCCCTCCAGTGGAAGCCCCGTATTTGAGCGTCAAACCGATTCCGACAGCTGCTATCACCCCTCCAAAAACGGCATTCAGTAAAATATCATGGGATAACGATTTAACCGGAAGCAGCTGAAGAAAAATAGACATTAATAATACGGAGAGAAAGCTGTAGCATGTAAATGATTTTCCTACTTTTTTCCAACCTAAAATGGCCACCGGAATATTTAATAGCAATAAAAATATACCTGTAGAAATGTGAATCTTCGTAAATTCCTGCAAAAGATTGGACAATAATTGCGAAATACCGGTAAACCCGCTAGAATATACATTTGCTGGGATTAAAAATAAATTCATTGCCAGTGCATTTAAAAAGGCGCCGAATACGACAATTACTATTTTTTTTGCTTCATTGCCTATTTTGATGTTGTCCATTTTGTTTCCTCCTGATTGATCTTACCTGATACCCTTATTCACCTTATTCTCTCATATTAAACATTGTCAAGGGGCAATTGAATAGATACACTAAGGTTAACAACTTTTAATTGGCAGGTGACTATAGATGGCAATTCGTTTATTTGCCGATAGCGGCAGCGATCTTCCGCTTTCTTTTTTTCAGGAGCATTCTGTTACGTTAATACCGTTGATCGTTCAATTAGAAAACAAAGCATATGAAGACATCGTTTCGATTGAACCAAAAACCATTCATGATGCGATCCGTAATGGAGCATCTCCCAGTACTTCACAGCCTTCTCCTGATGTTTTTATGAAGCTTTTTACAGATCTAGCCCAAAGCGGGGATTCAGGCATTTATATTGCTTTTTCTTCCGAATTATCCGGTACCTATCAAACGGCGGTCATGATCCGAGATCAAGTAAAAGAAACCTATCCATCCCTTGATCTCACCATTATTGATTCTAAATGTGCGTCCCTCGGCCAAGGTCTAGCAGTGATCGAAGCCGCTAAAATGATAGAGAACGGAGCTTCAAAAGAAACCATTGTCGAAGAGATCACATTCCGCTGCCGGCATATGGAACATCTTTTTACTGTGGAAGATTTAAATTTTCTAGCAAGAGGAGGAAGATTATCCCGCGCTTCCGCTTTCATAGGCGGCCTCCTGAACATCAAGCCGCTTTTGCATGTGGAAGACGGAAAATTAGTGCCGATAGAAAAAATCCGAGGCCGAAAAAAACTGTTTAAGCGGATGCTTGATTTAATGAAAGAACGCGGCGTAGATCTTTCATCCCAAACGATTGGAATCAGTCATGGCGACGACGAACAAACCGCTCTGGAAGTAAAGGAAATGATCGAAGAGCGCTTTGGCTGCCGACATTTTTTCATTCACTCTATCGGAGGAGCCATCGGTTCCCACGCCGGCCCAGGTACATTGGCTATTTTCTTTTTGAATGAACTTAGAAAAAGCGACTCTTAATATGCTTTCACGTCGAAAAGACAGCCATTTTACAGCAAGACAAAAGTGTTTACGTATTCCATTCTCCGTTTCCTGTTACACATATTATCGGCTTTTTAGGTGATACTATCCTTGAAAATGTGAAGGAAGGAGAAAAATCATGCCAAGAACGTCCGACAATGACAAAAAAGCAAAAGATCGTCAAGCATCTCGTGAAGAAAAGAACATTTTAAAAGAAAAAAACCGAGAAGCAGGAAAAAGCCAATACTCGAAAAAAACCGATCATTTATAATCAATCGTCCTTTCTCTTTTATGTCTTCCTGCTAAAAAGAGGTCGCAACGAGCGCTATTTGCGCTTGGGGCGAGCCTCTTTCTTTATTGTGATTTTTCAATTTGTTTACTATAATGGAAGAAATCGTTTATAGTCGGAGGTCGTTTCATGGCAAAAGAGAATTCGTTTGATATTGTATCAAAAGTGGATTTTTCTGAAGTAACAAACGCAATCAACATTGCACTAAAAGAAATCCAAAACCGATATGATTTTAAAGGAAGCAAAAGCGATATTTCGCTTGAAAAAGATGAGCTGGTACTAGTCTCAGATGACGAGTTTAAACTCAATCAATTAAAAGATGTTCTTTTAAGCAAATTAATTAAACGAGGCGTGCCCATTAAAAATATCGATTATGGCAAAATAGAAGGGGCTTCCGGTGGTACGGTACGGCAGCGGGCAAAATTGATACAAGGGATCGATAAAGAACACGCCAAAAAAATAAACACGATTATAAAAAATTCGGGTCTAAAAGTAAAATCACAAATTCAAGAAGACCAAATCCGTGTAACAGGAAAAAATAAAGACGACTTGCAAAAAATCATGGCTGCCATCCGTGAAGCGGATCTTCCTATCGATGTCCAATTTGTCAACTTTCGATAAAGTTGAACGAACATCCATAATACCTTTTTCGACGTATGCTGGTATCCCAATCGCTTGATTGGGATTTTTTTATTTACACCTTTTGAATAAAATCCTCTTCGATTCCGTTAGTTTTTTCACCAAACCCCTTCTGTTCCATCAAGTTTATCTCCAAATACCTGAAAGAAAAAATGAGTATTCCGCTTTATTTTTGCAAAAATTATATAACAAACATTGTGATCGGCCTATTAGGGGGCCTTCTTCCAAACGGCTCCCTTACCTGTTTTTCACCGTTAAAAGGTTCAAACCAATGCTACCTTTACTCAAAAGTTCTAAAAACCGTTCGACAAAAGATGGTTTTGTCATTATTGATCCTTCTAGTAAAAGATTTTCTTCACAACAGACATTCAATCCCTTCTCAGTTGGTGATATGTACATGTATGAAATTTTTCGAATTTACAGCACGGATATAAAAAATATTGTGAAAAACTGGGCTGCTTCTGTGATCATTTTGGCTCTTATTATTCTTCCTTCTTTTTATGCTTGGTTCAATATTAAGGCGTCTTGGGATCCGTATGGCCATACAAAAGGGATTGCGGTCGCGGTGACCAACAATGATAAAGGCACTACATTGCAAGATCGCTATTTGAACGTTGGAAATGAAGTGATCCATTCACTGAAAAAAATCAAGCTTTAGGATGGAAATTTGTCCATGAAGAGGAAGCTTTACATGGTGTAAAAACGGGCCATTATTATGCCAGTCTTACCATCCCACAAGATTTTTCCGAAAAACTCACTTCAATTTTAAAGGATGAACCCGAAAAACCAGTGATCGAGTATACAGTCAATGAAAAGATCAATGCGATTGCCCCAAAGATGACAACAACGGGGGCAACCACTATCGTAGAAAAAATAAATCAAGAATTTATCAAAACCGCTAGCAAAACCCTTTTCACCGTTTTTAATCAATTAGGAATAGAGCTGGAAAAGGAGTTAGTAACCATTGAAAATGTAAAGAATATCCTTTTTCTCTTAGAAGCAAAGCTCCCGGAAATTCATCAAGCGGTGAATACTGCTTATGACGATGCCATAAAAGCACAATCGATTGTACGAAAAGCGCAAAAATGCCTTGCCGGTCGTTTCCAAGCTGACCAAAGATGGAATTCAGTTTTCTAACGGACTGTCTGTATTTCTCATGAAAACGAATTAACGCTTTAAAGAAATCAGAGCCAACAATGAAACAAGATTTGATCACACTAGAGCAAGCAGCTATAGCGATACATGACGTTTACGACACCCTTCAAAACCAACCCATTTCTCTTTCCAAACTGCAGGCGAATACCGACCAATTACATCATCGTTTAGAAATGGGGATCAATTTAATCGACAGTTTGACAAATGTAATGGAAAACTTGAATCACCTTGCCCATACACAGGCACTGAATCCAATAATCGATAGACTCCAACACGTCAAGAGCCAGTTTCAAACCGAAATTCGTCTAAGCAATGAAGCGTTGGATTCAGTCAAAAGAGGAGAAAATCCAGGATCTGATCTACTAGCACGTCTTGTTGATCTCTCTAAACAGTCCTCTGATACATTATCCAACCTCATCGCAAACTATGATACGGTCGTCGTTCCCGCTATTAGGAACGCCATATCTCGTGCAATCTTTGACAGTCAAAATGCTAGCCGATTATTAAAAGAAGCCAACGAAAGCTTGCCAGATGTCCATAAAATAGTAGCCGATGCTTCGAAAGGGATTCAACTGGGAATAGAAAATATCTCCTTTGTCCAAAAACATTTACCTGAGTCTGAACAAAAGATAAGGGAGATTGCAAATAAAATACGGTATTTTGAACAAAAACATAATATACATCAAATCATACAGCTGTTAAAAAATGACTCGGAAAAAGAAAGTGATTTTTTCAAAAAACCGGTGCTGCTGGAAAAACATAAACTCTTTCCAATTCCTAATTATGGATCTGGCATGTCGCCTTTTTATACAGTGTTATCTTATTGGGTAGGGGCCATGCTGTTAATTTCGTTATTATCCGTTGATATTCATAACAGCGAAAGCTACAAAAACTGGCAAGTGTATTTTGGCCGATTTCTTACTTTTTGGACCATTGCCCTTCTGCAGTCCATCGTTGTCTCATTCGGAGATGTATATATTCTCCACGTTTTTGTGAAAGAAAAAGCGATGTTCGTACTGTTCAGTGTATTCATCGCCTCGATTTTTATTTTGATTGTCTATACATTGGTGTCGATGTTTGGCAATGTCGGAAAGGCACTAGGGATCATATTGCTTGTTTTTCAAATTTCTGCATCTGGTGGAACGTTTCCCGTTCAAGTTGCCCCGCCTTTTTTTCAAAAAATCCATCCTTTTTTGCATTTACGTATGCTATTAGCTTATTGCGGGAATCCGTTGGCGGGATGCTTCCAGAAATCGTCAAAAAAAATATCCTCATTTTCATGATTTACGGTTTGATGATGCTCGTATTGGAAATAACATTAAAAGCCTCTCTAAACCGATTAAGCAAATCCATTGCAAAAACCATCTAATCCATTGAACAGCGTTCTGAAAAACGATTTAAAAAATGAAGACTAATAAAAATCTTCATTTTATCATGGCATTCACCCGATGTTACCAAAGGTTTTTGGCCAAATGTTCATTCACAGCGGGCGACTCGACTTTCAGAGAGAGCCCTTTATCATACCTATCTTTTCAAAGGCTTTTCGTACCTTTAGTTAATGTTTTCGTGTTTTGTCCTCTAAATTTTAGGGGGACTTGCTAGGCTGTCCCCCTTCGATTTTGTTTTATCGATCTACAATTTGAATTTGATAATCTTGAAACCAAACATGAATTTGACCAAGATGAGCTAATAGCTGAGGTCCTGCCATTAATTGGCCGTACCACGGCACTTGAAAAGCCCTTCCTTCTGTTTCAACCAGTTCTTGTAATGTTTTTTTATCCAGCAGTTCATGCAAAATGCTCGACCGGTCCTCCAACAGCTGTGAAAGCCATTCTTTTACCATTTTTGTATAAACGGGATGATGAGTTTTAGGATAGGGGCTCTTTTTACGATAGAGCACTTCTTCAGGCAAAATGCCTTCCAGCGCTTTGCGAAGCAATCCTTTTTCTCTATTGCCGTACATTTTCATTTCCCACGGAATATTCCAAACATATTCCACCAAGCGATGATCGGCATATGGTACCCTTACTTCCAGACTGGCTCCCATACTCATGCGGTCTTTTCTGTCCAAAAGCACCGGCATAAACCAAGTCAAATTCAAATAAAACAATTCCCTTCTTCTCGCATCGATTGAATTTTCTCCTTCTAAAACGGGAACTTCCTTCGCCGCTTCCCGATATTGATGAAGCACAAATTCTCTTAGATTTAATTTTTTTCTCCAATCATCATTTAACAATTGTTCTCTTTCATTCGTTGCTCTCATCCACGGAAAGCCCTCGCGATTAAAATCATCTGCTCGATGAAACCAAGGATAGCCTCCGAAAATTTCATCCGCGCATTCTCCTGATAACCCAACAACAAAACTTTTTTTAATTTCTTGCGAAAACCATAACAAGGAAGAATCAACATCCGCCATTCCTGGAAGATCTCTAGCATGAACAGCCGCCGGCAAATAATGTTTCAACGTTTCCTGCGATATGACGCAATTATGATGAATCGTCCCTAAATCGTCGGAAACCATTTTAATCCATGGACCGTCCGCATTAGGCTGAAAATCATTGGCCTGAAAAAATCGGTCATTCTCTTCATAATCGATGGAATACGTGTGAAGAGTGCCTTTCCGTTGTTCCTTAAACGAGCGTGAAGCAATGGCCGTGATGGCGCTGGAATCGACTCCTCCTGATAAAAACGTACAAAGCGGTACGTCCGATACAAGCTGGCGGATGACCGCATCTTGAACAAGAAAGCGCACTTTTTCAATCGTTTCTTCCAATGAATCTTGGTGAATCTCACTTTTCACGTTCCAATATCGCCAAATGTTCAGACCCTCTTTTGAAAAAGATAAAGCGTGCCCCGGCTTTAATTCTTTTATGTTTCGGAAGACACCTGACCCTGGAATTCGTGCAGGACCAAGACCCATCACTTCCGCCAGGCCTTCTCTGTCAATTTCCGCTTTCGTATCCGAATGGGCCAAAATCGCTTTCAACTCGGAACCAAAGACGAAGCTTGATCCGATTAAAGTATAAAAGAGAGGCTTAACACCGACACGATCCCTCGCAAGAAACAGCTTCTCCTTCTCATGATCCCATATGGCAAAGGCAAAAATCCCATTTAAGTATTCTAAACAATCTTCTTTCCATTCCATGAAAGAAGTAAGTAATACCTCTGTGTCAGAGTGGCCTTGAAATGCATATCCTTTGGATAAAAGAACTTTTCTGATATCTTCCGTATTATACAATTCGCCATTGTAGATGATCGTGTACGTTCTTTCGTTGTGTGTTTTCGTCATGGGCTGTCTGCCGCCATCAGGATCCACCACAATCAACCGTTTATGGCCAAACAATACATGATCCTGCTGAAAATAACTCGTTTGATCTGGTCCACGATTTTGCAATGTTTCCGTCATATTCATGATTTGTTCCGTAAAAGGCCTTAAATTTTTTTTGAAATCTGCCCATCCTGTAATCCCGCACATCGCATGTTGCCTCCTTTGAAAAAATAGAATGGATATTTGCCTAATCATTCTATTCAAAGAAAACATTATATGTTCATTGTCCTTTTCCATGAATGAAAAGATAGGAAATTGTCAAAAAATGAAAATATCCGTTTTATACGACAGGAGGATCATCAATGGGCAAGTGGGACAGGAATCAGTTGTTGGAACAACAAATCCGGTCTTATCAGCAAGGAGTGGTGGAATATATCCGCCAAGAATGGGTCTTTTTTGATGACGAAAGTGATGAAGCTATTAATTTAGATTTGTTTGAACAAAAAGAAGTACAGCTTTACCGACAACAGCAATGGATCCACGGAATTCTTACCAGTGATGGAGCCGTTCAAACCGAATCGAAGCGTATCATGCTGCATGATTCAGATCGATTGAGAATAAAAAAAAGTTTAGTCTATTCGTTGGAAATGCTGTTGGATGAATTAAATGACGATGCCTTTTTGCACTTCCTTTCTGGATTGAACAGCCTGCAGTTTTCTATTTTTGACTGTATTTATTGCTATAACCACTTATCTTTTTTAAATCGAAATGATATTCGTCAAGGAACGAATTTTCTCATTTTCGATAATGGTGATCAAATATGTTCCGTACATCATCATTTCAGCTATATGGAAAAAAGAAGTGACCGGTTTGAACTGACAATCAATACTGGGAAAAGGATTATTTTAGAAAAACTGGAATAAAAAAATCCCGAATCGTTGACGAAATCGGGATTTTTTTATCAGACTTCTTTATTGCGTTTACATACAGACGATATGGAAAGAGATGGTCAAACCAATTAAACACTTGTCCAACTGTTCCATCCTTCCAACAATAGACGTTGATTGCTCCTATTTGACCTCCTCTCCCCTCTTACGCCTCGCTTAGAAGTGGGGGGGGAGGAGGTCAGGATGAAAAAATTCTGTATATTCAAGACTGGACAATCTTCAAAATTAGTGTTTTTTATGAAATAAAAGCAACTATTCTCATTCAATAGGCTTTCAGACATTACATGAAAAGTTCCGTCTTTTGTTATGCAAAGAAATGGAAGCCTAGCGGAAGCTTAAATCCAATATAAAATACGGCAATCAAGGCCAGAATAAGAACGATCCAAAAAATGGATGAACTCTTTCCTTTCTTCAAACGAACCAATGTCATTTCCATCATTCCAATCACAATCAATCCTGCCAATAGTTTCATTCCGTATAGCATTTCATTGATGGCATGATTCTTCATAAACAGGAACAAACCCGTCAGAAATACAAACACATAAAATAACCGCAAGATCATATGCGTTATATTCAAACTTTTTTTGTTTTGGCCTCTGGCCAGTCCAAGGGCAGCTAGATACAAAATAATGGCGATTACCCATGTTGTAATATGCAAATGGGTATTATAAAAAAGAGCACTTTCCATTAAGATGGTTCCTCCTTATTTTTCTTTATCTCAAAAAAAGTTAACCATTTTCAAAACATTCTTTCAATTAACACGGTTTTTAGCAATCATAAAACTCCTATCAACCAAAGACCATACGTCGGGACCACTAAGAACCAAAGCTGACTTCTCCACCACCGTCTCCGTAATCGGTTAAATTGTCGTCGCGTGCTATGAAGTGCCTATTACTGAACTTGATTTCGCAGTGTTCCGATCCCTTCAACGGTAATTTCAACAACGTCTCCAGCTTTTAATAATTTCGGAGGGTGAAAACCGAGACCTACACCAGCGGGAGTTCCCGTTGCGATCACATCACCAGGCTCCAATGTCATCCCTTTAGAAAGGGTCTCTATTATTTCTTCAATCGAAAAAATAAAATGTCGGGTATTAGATTTTTGCCGCACTTCCCCATTTACTTTTGTTTCAATGTCTAAATGGCCTGGATCCGGCACTTCGTCTTTCGTGACAATCCAAGGTCCCATTGGACAAGAACAGTCAAGGCTTTTTCCTAGAAAATATTGTATGTGGCGCTTTTGCAAATCCCTTGCCGTCACATCATTAATGATGGTATACCCGAAGACATAATCTAAAGCTTCTTCTTTTTGAATACCTTTTCCTTTTTTCCCAATAATAACAGCTAATTCCCCTTCATAATCAAGGGCTTCCGTTACATCCGTATAAGCAGGGATTGGATGCAAATGGCCAGTGACGGTTGTCGGCGCTTTCGAAAATACGATCAGATGTTCAGGAACCCCATCTTTTCCACCCAATTCCACTGCATGATCTCGGTAATTTTTCCCGATGCAAATCACATTTTTTAATGGCCGCGGAATGGGTGCCAATAGTTCTGCTTCTTCCCATTTGAACGCCCATGGACGTTTGTGTTGACTCTGTCCCCAATTTATTAAAGTATGTACTTTTTGCAAGAAGAGATTTCCCAATCCTAACGCTTCTACGAGATGATCGGGTAGGTCTGAATAGCCGTTTTTCTGCTCGTCCATTTTTTTTACATCTAAAATCAATTGTTGTCGTTCATCGTAAACGCCATAGCAATCTTGTTTTCCTTTACGGAAACTGACAAATTTCATGTACTTCACCCCCATCTATTTTCCATCATCATGCTGTTTTTCTGCCATAGACCAACATTTTCCATATTTTTTCCAGCGGCCCTTGTTGAAATTTGGAAAGCCACATTTCCGATAAAATCAATTGGATGAGAAAAAGAGTAAATGCCAGCCACGAGCCAGTGGTTAAATCCATTTTACCATATAAAGCTAATCCGTAATGATAAAAAAGCAATGACCCTAACACGGATTGAAATAAATAATTCGTTAACGACATTCTTCCCGCTTGTGCGATCCATTTGCACGATTTCTGTCCATATGGATAGCGGACGATAATCATGACAGCTAATGCATAAGCAACAGCAAGCAAAGGGCCGCCAAGCGAATCTTGCACATATTGATAAGCTATGTTCTGGCCAAAAAAGAAAGGAAATAATTTCAAGACGATTCCTACTGCCATGAACATAAGAAATAAAATAAGATTAAGCTTTTTTTGTTTTTCAATCGATTCAACAAAATGAAGCTTTCCGGCCCCTGCCCCAATCAAAAATAAAGGAAAAAACGATAGAAACACCGAAAAAAAATGGGTCGAACCATTAACAGAGTACCAATCGATAAGACGCTGCTTTGTAATGCTCCAAAAAGAGCCAGAGCTATATGCCTGAATAGAATGTTGAATGCCGTTCATATCTGACCAAAAAGCGGTGCTTTCAGGATCTATTTTGGACGCCATGATCAAAAGAAAGCTTATGAATAAATGCAGAATAAGATATATAGTGCTGCCTAAAATGAGCAGAGCACGACCTCTCCATTTCATAAACAAAAGCAAAAGAAAGCCGCATACTCCATAATTGAATAAAATATCTCCAGACCAAATAAATACGATGTGAAGAATTCCAATAGCCATCAGCACCAATAGCCGTTTGGACTGCAGCAAGTAAAAGCTCTGTTTCATTCTTTCTTGCTGCAAAGACATGCTGTATCCGAATAGCATGGCAAACAACGGATAAAAACTTGCTTGGACAAAAATATCTATCCACGCATAATGGGCATAATCCCCCGGACTATTCCACCAATGGTAAGGATCGTAATAAAGATAAGGGGAATGAAAAGAGATCATGTTGACTAAGAAAATGCCAAGCAGCGAAATCCCTCTCAAGACATCCAGTGACAAAATCCGCTTATTCGGATGAAGAGGTGCTCTATATTCCTCTCCCATTACTATACCTCCAAACCATCATTTTTCGAACTGCAGGCAATCATTCGACTCTTATTTCTATCTATAGGCTTATGTATCACATCTTCCCGACCCCCACATATAATAAAGCAGAACGCACGTCTTAGCCAGATGCTGAATCCTAGATTCAGACAATAACAGCCACTAAATTCGAATAGTCTATTGATAATCAATCAGTAAACTTATGATCAGAATCAAGACTCTCAAAAAAGGATGTGAACGGCGATGCCAGCTTATGTCGGTGCCGTTCAAATTATAAATCTCGGTTCGAGCGGCGTTTTTCATATTGGGGATGTTGTACAAATTCGCCCTATTTCCAACACGAAAACATTTGCAGGCGCTGGATCATTCAATACCGGCGATGGCCTAGCCATTTATAACCAATATTCAGCCACTAACACATTGGACAATGACGGAATCGACCAAGGCATAAACTTTAACATTTAAAGAGGGATTATATGAATATTTACGTTCAACAAACGATTCAAATTCGTATGATCAAAATCGAAAGCATGACCAATTCTTCCGTACTCCAAATCGGTACGCTTGGCTCCAGTCGGTCTATGGCCAATTTATATAACACCGGCGGCTTCACAGAGCACGCCCCCGAATTATCACACAATATTCTCAATGCACCATATTCAAAAAGGCCTTTACTTGTCCCGCTGCAGCCGCCAAACGTGTAACTTTGAGGTGATGAAATGTATAATTATTCTTCTATTTTTCATCAATTATATCAATATATTGGAGAGCAGCATCAAACAATTGAAGTGCTGAAACGGGAAATACAATCCATCAAAGATCAATTGCAGGAAATGAAAAAGCAGCCCGTTATGAACGTGGAAAAAATGGAATATCGATTTGATCAGTTGAAAGTCGACACGTTAGAAGGAACGTTGAATATTGGTATGAATCCTGCTGATACCGCAGAAATGGCTGATATGGATCTCCCCCTTTCCGATCCATCAGCCCTGCCCCCTCTTGAATACGCCCAATTGCTATTAAACACTCATGCTGCCATGAATGAATATATTAATAATGAACTGCCGGACTGGATCCACCATCAAGAAGCTCTTCAAAAACGAAAACTGGAGCCTTCCGTTTATTCCGTCATTAAAAACGATCTTTCTAAACAATTGCCGGAACGCCTACAATTTTATATTCAACAGTTTGCTCAACGTCATAAGGACTCTTCTCTTATACAGCAAGAAGTGCTGGAAAAAACAAAATTTGATATTCAACAAGCTGTTGCCCGCTTTTTTACTGCCATGCCTGACACGAAAGGTGGGACATACAATGAACCTCCAAGTCACCAATCATGAATTAAAAGTTGCCAATATTAAAATTACTGGTGTATCCACTTCTTCCCTTATATTAATAGGAGATGCCAATCAAATCCAATTGTTTTCCGCCTTTGATACCCCTCCGGAAGCTTTAATCGTGGGACCTTTTGTTTCATTTTCACCTAGGGGGTAACCGTAACATGTCAATGCGGTCTTCTGTAGTAGAAAATATTCAATTAACGACACTTCTCTTCAGTTCAGTTTTTAATATCGGCGATGTCGAAAATATCTCCTCAAGAGCCAATGTATTAGCCATTCAGCATACGAATCATCTTTTCTTGTCAGATGAAATTCCTTTATCATCTTTTCCTATCTTTACGGAACCTCTTCGTTTTCAACTTGGAGAACCGTTTCATTCAGTCCAAACGTTCCATGTTAACCCCATCATCCATGTTGGAAATATTTCGATCATAGGAGCATCTGCATCTGCAGTGATTCAAATTGGATCGCTATTGAACGGTGTTTTGGATTCAAGAGTCAAACATATTCGCCATATTGAAAACATGGAGACGAAAAATCTTAAGCCAAAGGATGTTTGATATGCCATCTCTAGTCGGATCAGTTCAAGTGATACACGTCAGCAACGGAGTGGTGCAATTTGGCGATTCCGCTTTTATTTCGCCAAAATCCGCCAGCAGATCGTCAGCAGGCTCCGGCGGATTTAATACTGGACCATTCATCGTGACCTATTCAGGATTCAGCACGAGTCCAACTTTTACTGGTAGTGTCCTCGATCAGCCTCTTTCTGGAAACAATTGATCATAAAGAAATGCCGGCTAACGTCAGCGCTTCTTTACTGTTTTTAGCCGGCTTTTTGATTCTCCATGAAGAGGATGATGGACCCTTTATCGGTTGCTTATCGCAAGCAGTCGGCCGCCGTCAAAAAAGTATAAATATGCTTCAGAAAGCGGACGTTTTAAAATTTGTTCTACGGCTCTTGTATATAATGCTATTTGTGTACGATAGCGATTTTCCAACACTTGAACAGCTTCCTCTCCCCCGCCTTTCACTAGTCGGCCAATACGATCTGTCTTATAGTCCAACAAAACAAGCTGGCCATTCTCCTCAAATAAGCAATCAATGATCCCTTGTACTAAGATAGAATCTTCCATACCGCTCCATTTTTCGTTCAATTCTTTCGCTAGTATTGCCATACTAAATGGCACCTCTCGCCAAATTCGATCAGCATGAATGAGTCGCTTTCCGACAGAAGTTTCAAAGAAACCGAAAATTTCCTCCATATGAATCGCTTCCGCCTGCTCAAGTGTAATTAATTCTTTCTGATGCAACTGAGCAACCAGTTCATTGATAGACTCCTTCGTTGGAGAAACATTTAGCGGGATATGTTGCATAACAGCATGCATGGCCGTTCCTATTTCAGCAGGTGTTAATTTTTTCTCTTGCATAAACTTCGGCCGCTCAAAAATAGGTTTTTCGTGCTGTTTAATGAGATCTGTCCCGGCTGTTTCATCCGGCATTTCAAATAACCTTTTCAATTCGGAAACTGATTGTTTAGAACGAAGCCGAACTGAATCAGCAAATGGATATTTCCAATTCAATCGCTCTGTAATCTCTTCTCGAAACGAAGATTCAAACGGGACCGTTTTTCCTTTTTCCACTAGTTCAACCCATCCGTTTTCATCTTTACTTTCGTTCGTTGCTGCTTCCAAAAACTCATCTTTATGGTAAAGATGGACTTCCCACTTTGAAGGATGATGCCAAATTTCTTGTGTCCCTGAAGGAGATTTCGTTTCGTTTTCAAGAAGTAAACATGCGTCTTTATGACGGACAAGAGCCGGCCCGATCCAATCTAAATAACATTTGGCATTGGCCCTGTCGTATTCGCTCAATAGCCAGTCTGTATGGCTTAGCGCCTTTTTCCAGTAAGAGATGGCCTTGTCAACATTTTTTAACGTTCCGACTAAATATAATTTCTCTTTCGCACGGGTTAAAGCAACGTATAATACCCGCATTTCCTCTGCAATTAATTCCAACCTTTTCTTTCTTTTAAAGGCCATTTGAATAATCGTTGGATAACTGATCCTTTTTTCAACATTTACATAGCTGCAGGCAAATCCGTACTCTTTGTCCATCAAATAAGATTTATTAAGATCCCTGAAGTTAAACTGTCTGCCAAGCCCCGCGACAAAGACAACAGGAAATTCCAGCCCTTTGCTGGCATGTATCGTCATAAGTCGAACGACATCTTCTTGTTCGCTAAGAGCTCGTGCAGCTCCTAAATCGTCCCCTCGTTCCTTCATCCGTTCAATAAAGCGCAAAAACCGGAACAGCCCGCGGAATGATGTGCTTTCATATTGACGAGCGCGATCGTATAATGCCCTTAAATTGGCTTGCCGCTGTTTGCCTCCAGGGAGCCCGCCCACAAATTCATAAAATCCTGTATCACGATAAAGCTGCCAGATCAATTCAGAAAGACTTCCTGTCCGAGCCTTCGATCTCCATTTTGGAAGCTTTTCTGCAAATCGGCTCACTTTTTCATGGAGTTCTTCTTCAGACGGTTTCGGAACAGCCTGGATAAATGCTTTTAACGCGTCATAATAGCTTCCTTTTTTAGAATGAAGGCGGATTTTCGCCAACTCATCTTCTGAACAGTTTACAATTGGCGAGCGAAGAACAGAAGCAAGAGGTATATCTTGATAAGCATTGTCAATGACTTTTAAAAGAGCCATCATAATAGCGATTTCCGTCGCATTGAAATACCCAGTAGATAAATCGGCATAAATAGGAATTCCAGCATTTTTAAATTCTTCCATGATCTCAGGCGCCCAAGGCATGGAACGCAATAAAATGACGATATCCCGGTATTGAATCGGTCGATATGTTTGCGTTTTCGGATCAAAAATGGGTTTTCGTTCTGAAATCAATTCCTTAATTTTCCCCGCCATCCATCGCGCCTCGATTTGCGACTGCTCCAAATCTTCTTCCTCGAATAAATCTCCATCCGTTTCTTCCTCAGACGAAACCGTTCGCTCCTGTTTATCTCCTTGATCCATCAAGACCACTTCCACCGGATATTCTACTTCTTCAGGATAAGAGGAGCCTTTGACAAGTTCCGCCTGTTCATCGTATTCAATTTCCCCTACTTTCACGCCCATAATCTGTTTAAAAAGAAAATTCGTTCCTGCAAGTACTTCATACCGGCTACGAAAATTTTTCGAAAGGTCGATTTTCAGCCCACTTCCTTCCCCGTCTGCCGTAAACCGACGGTATTTCTCTAAAAACAGATTTGGTTCTGCCAGACGGAAACGATAAATAGACTGCTTCACATCTCCAACCATAAACAAATTTCCTTCTGTCTCCGGTCTTTTGGAAACGAGTTGAAGAATGGCTTCTTGAACTAGATTCGTATCTTGATATTCATCCACTAATACTTCTTTGAATTGATGTTGATAATACAAAGCGGCTTTTGAAGGTACTCGCTCGCCATTAGATTCCGATTCCGTCAAAATCGCCAAGCAATAATGTTCCAGGTCGGAGAAATCGACCAGCCCTTTTTCTCTCTTTTTTTCCTGGTAGCGATTCATAAACGCTTTTACTAAATAAGCTAGCGTTTCTACAACATCTTTCATTTCTTTCATATCCCGTAAAAAGTAGCGGGGATTTCTTGAAAAATAGTCGTCTTTTAGCTTTTGTATGATCTTCTTTGCCTGATCCCGTATGTTTTTTGATTCCTCCACAAGGGTTTTGTCGTACTCTGATCCACGGCAGCTTTTTAATTTATCAAATGTCACCGTTTGAAACTTTTCGTATAAATCTTGCCAAGAATCCTTTACGGCTAAAAGACTTTCGACCATTTCCAGATCAATCAAAAAGTTTTCCGCCCGGGGAGCTGGGCCTCCGGGCTTCTTCGTCAGCTCCAATCCTTCTTGAAGGAGCTGGCGGGCACTCTCTAGCTGCAGGCCAATTTCAAATTTCAACGTCTCCAAAAATGGCAATTCATCTATGGAACCCTCTTCATTCACATCATACATCTCGGTTAACCGCTCCAACCATAATTCTGGATTCGGATGGGATTGTGAAAAAAAATACAAATTTTTCACTAAATCCTGAAGTTCTGCATCGCTGCGGTCGTTGGAAAAGGTTTCAACCAATTGGTAAAAGCGGTTTCCTTCTTTTCCGTATTCTTCTTCAAAAAGCTCATCGAGAGCTTCCTCCCGAAGAAGCGTTCCTTCCGTATCCTCGGCAATCCGAAATGCCGGATCGATATCGATCAAATAGTAAAATTTTCGAATCACTTCTAAGCAAAAAGAATGAAGAGTGGAAATGGACGCCCGGCTCAGCAAGCTCAATTGTTTACGCAAATGGTCTGAATTCGGCTGTTGATTGACGGCTTCTTCTAACGTCTGTCCAATTCGATGTTTCATTTCGGCAGCAGAGGCATTTGTAAATGTAACAACCAGTAATTCATCCACATTCACTGGATTTTCACGGTTTGTAATTTTTTGGATAATCCTTTCTACCAAAACAGCCGTTTTTCCAGAACCTGCCGCTGCCGCCACTAATATATCTTGTCCGTCCGCCATGATCGCTTTCCATTGATCGTCTGTCCAAGTTACATGATCCGGTTTTAACGGAATTGGATGCTTGCCCATCATTATTCGCCCCTTTCACGTATCCATTTCAATACATCTTCATCTTTTAGAGGTGTGATGATTCGATATCGATTTTCTTCAAAGCTTGGGTCAAACTGGCAAAGTGAACGGAAAGAACAAAATTCGCACGGTGTTTTCTTTTTATATTTGTAAGGGGCAATATCGATTTTTCCGGAAACAATTTCATTGCCTGTCTTTTCATAGACCTTTCGGACATATCTTATCAGAGAATCAAAGTCATTATCAGAAGCTGCTTTTGAACGCGAGGTAAGCGTTCCGTCTTTTTTGAGTCCGGCGGAAATAATGGCCGAATTCCCCGTTTCCAAAGTCTGATCCATCAATCGGATCACGTTCGAATCGTTTAGAACAAGTCCTTTCATTTTGTATTGTTTAAAAATTTCTTCTTCCACTTCGTCCATCGTTAGTATTTTTTTTGTTTTCAGCATCGGATTATGGACATGGAAATACAACACTCCGGCAGGTAATGCAGGCGTTCCTATCAACTGTTCCGAATTCGCTAACACAATATCTAAATACGTAAGCATTTGCAGAGCAAGACCATAATAAACTTCTGTTAAATCAAGATCCTTGCTGCTGGATTTATAATCAATCACTCTTAAAAAGACATTGCTGTTTTCTTCCGCTTTATCAACACGGTCAATTCTTCCTGCCAGCTCCATTTTTATGCCGTTTTTCAAAGTAAATGTAAACGGCGGAAGTTCTGCTTTTGGTCCAAAACCTAATTCCAGCCCAATTGGCTCAAACCCGCTTGCTCGCGAATGTTCGCTCAATATATAAGAAGCCTTGCTGATAATAGATTCAAGCTTTTTCTTAATATAATGATAGCGGTTCGAACTCAATAAAATTTGATTTTGGAGCTTTGGCGCCAAATATTGAATCGATTCTCTTGCCAATTGCGCACACTGATCTTTCGTCAATGTCTTCCAGCCGAGACCTCTTTTTTTGACTTCATCGGCCATCCATTTTAATGCTCCGTGGAACAGCTCACCGATATCGGGAGCTTCTAAACGGAACACCTCTCGTTCTCGAAGACCGAGCCCAAATCGAGCAAAATGGGAAAACGGACAGCCGCGGAAAAGCTCCATTCTCGAAACGCTAGCCAAAATATGGTCTCCGTAAAGCTCCTTGCTTGTTTCCTCTGTTAAACTCTTCGCTTCATTTCGATAAAACAAGCTGGACAAAATTCTTCTTGCCTTCCACTTCCAATCTTGGTGGCTCATATAGAAATTGTAGACATCCCACCAAATGGAATACATTGGATAATTCCGTAATTTAAGCTGAATTTGAGACGTTAAATACAAAATAGCCGTCCCCGGATGGGAAATGTAAGACAGTTGATCCTGCTCCTCTAGTTCCGAAGGATCGTTCAACAATAGCTGTTCTTTTATATTCGGATATATTTCCTTCATTCTTTTGATGTAGAGGGAAGGAAGCAAAGCTTTTCCTTCCTCATTCGCGATCGGATAGGATAGATACAGTTTTTCAGAAGGAGTTGTAAACGCTTTGTAAGCAATAAACTCTTCATCTTGCAGCCTTGTTTTGCTCGTCGGTGCAAGCTTGAGCCCTAATGAAGCCATCCTCTCCCTCTCTTCATCGGTCAAAATCCCTTCCTCTGCCATTTTGGTCGGCAAAACTCCATCGTTCACTCCGACAATAAATGCGGTCTTGATATCTGAAAGCCGTGACAATTCCAAATCGGCGATGATGACTTGATCGGCAGACGGTGGAACATTGGTAAATTGCATCGATTCAATGCCCGCTTCGAGGATCGCAGCAAATTTCTTCAGTGTAAACGGCTCGTCGCCAAGCATCTCCACAAACTCGTCCAACAGTCCAATGACCGCATTCCACGCTTGTTCATGATCACGGGCTGCCAGCAAATCCCCGTTTTCTTCAGCCTCCATACTGAGTCTTTCCAGTTTTGCCGGAATATCCAGTTCCTCAAAATACTTATAAAGCGCCTCGCAAAAATCTCTTCCGTTTTTCGCTTGACGAAACCGTCGATTGAGACGTAAAACGGGCATTCGAATCATATCCCGCAATTCGTTTATTTCTTCCTCCATCTCCCGCTCCTCGTCCGTTTGCGGTGCGTCAGTCAGCTCAAGTCCTCTGTATCTTCTGTAAACCCAGCGTTTTTTCGTTGTCCACAGTTCCCCTTTCACCCCATGAGCCAGACAATAGTTTTCAAACCGGTCTATTTTTTCCCTTATCTGCTCTGCTTTTATATGAAAAGGATAAAGAAGCTCTGTTTTGACAGCGCGAAAAACCGGTTCATAACGCCAAAAGCTAGTTAAAATTTCAAGACTGGAACGAATCAATTCAATAAAAGGATGATTTAACATGGTTCGTTTTTGATCAATAAAAAACGGAATCTCGTAGTCATAAAAAATGGTTTCAATCAGTTCCTGGTAATCTTGTCCGTTTCTGATTAGCACAGCTATTTCTTTGTAGCGATAATGATGTTTGCGGACAAGTTTTCGGATTTCTCTTGCCACCCCTTCAATCTCTGCTCTTCGGTTCGCTGCCTCATAAATCACGGGGACGCCTTCTCCAATAAACGGCTTGGCCGGCCTTTTGTCAAAAAAGCGTTCCAAATGTATGAGACTCTGTTCCTCGCTGCGTACAAACTCCGTCATGATGATATCTTCCGTTGATGCCCCAGATTTGCGGGCCATTTCCCATAAAGAAGCATAAGTTTCGCCAGTCATCCGGAACAAATCCATTTCTGCAGGAATTTCATCCGAATAAGGGCGGTCTAGCGTCAGTGCGATCGAAACTTGGGATGAAGATTTCATCAATTCGTAGATCACCATATATTCCTGGGGAGTAAAACTATAGAATCCATCGATATAAATTTGTGCACCTTGCAAATACTCCGACTTTTGGATGGACTCCGCCAATAATTGAAAATAATCTTCCGATGCAATATAGCGGTCAATGAGATGATTTTCAAACTCTTCGTAAATCAAGTGGAGATCATGCAATTTATCAATCAAAATCTGTGCCTCTCCGTTTTCCTCAAACTCCGTCCTCCTGGCCGCCAGTTCATCAGTACCAACGCAATAGCGTTTCAATTCAATAAGCGCTTTTTCCACATGCTGAATAAACCCCGATTTGTCCGCTACTTTAGCAAAAAGCCTGAGATTCTCTTTTCTTTCTTCGATAATTTTTCGAATCAGCATATTTAAACCGGCTGAAGACAAGTGAATCCGGCTGAGTCCTCCCGTTTCTTGAAGGACTTTCCATGCAAGACGCGAAAAACTGTAAACTTGAGCACGCATCATGCCGTTCAATCCCGGGGTATTCACAAGCTTATATTCAGATAAAAAAGTCATTTGTTCAGGGACTATATAAATAATCGGCCTCCCAGATGGATTTTCGATTAATCGATGAGTTATTTCATCTATCATAAACTTCGTTTTTCCTGTTCCAGAACGTCCTAAAATAAAACGAACAGACATACGATCACCTCTCCGGCATTCTGCACCTTGGCTGCAGCACTCTTTATAATCTTTTGAAAATAGGGCATCATTTCTTTCAGCGGAATAATCCGCCATTTTGATTTCAGCTCTTGCCTTTCGAACAAAAATCTATTGTAATCAGAATAACAAACATATGTTCGATTGTCAAAAACAATCGCAAAAATTTTTCGGTTCTATGTCAAATGTTGGGGTGGTGACGTCATGTCGCCACCCTTATCCAATATGTACACCTATTCCTTTATACTTATGTACCAGTAAAATTTTTGCTCTAAATCGCTTGAAATTTCTAAAGCCATATCCATTTCGCTTAAGAACTTTGGTGGTATTGTTGATTCCTTCTAAAAATCCATTAGATTGGTCATAAACAAAACTATTCAGAATTTCTGTTTGCCAGTTTTGAAGCGTCTTTATTGCTTTCATCATCTCTAGAATGCCTAATTCTTCTACCTTTTGATAAAAGGCTTCCAACTCTTGTTTGACTTTTGCGATTTGTTCTTTCCCGATCATCTTTGCTTTTGTAAACCATTCTTGATAGAGCTCTTTCAATTTATAAGCCTCTTGAAGCTCTTTTGACATACTCAAATATCGCTCTAAATACCACTTTTCTTGCTCTGTTAAGTCCTTTGAGTGTTTATAAAAAATGTGTTTCATTCGTTTGCACTTCTTACGGTCATATTCATGGAAGCTATTTTGAACGCGTCTTCTGACACGATCTAATGCCCAGTAGATATATCGAGAGAAGTGAAAACGATCGGCGACAATAACAGGCTTTCCTAATGCGTCTTGAACGGCCGCCTTAAAAGACGGGCTCATATCCATGATAACCACCTGTACTTGGTGTCCATATTTCTGAAGATATCTCTTAATCGTCTTCTTCTTCCGATTCGGAAGAATATCCAGTGGTTGTTTCGTTACACCATCCGCTATAATTACCTGATACTTTCCTTCCTTTGTATCTCCTTTGTATTCATCCATCGCAATCACAGGCGGCAGGGACTCTACTTGTTTTACTTCTGTTTGGGCCAAGCGATCAAATCTTCTTATAACGGTAGTGGAGGAGGTTCCATAGATGTCCCCCACTTCCTTAAACGTCTTACCTGTAATGGATCGAATAGCTACAGCTTGGTTCCATTCATTGGATGTCCGTTGATATCGTTTCACAAAAGTATTCTTTTCTGAAAATCGTTTCCCGCATGTACAAACATATCGACGACGTTTATACCAAATATACGTCATTCGCTCAAACCACTTGAGATGTTTAATTTTTTGCCACCGATAGTCATGTACACGATTCGTTTTTTGTCCGCACTTCGGACAACGATGAGATTTCCGTTCCATTTCTACATAAATGAGAACTTCTCCAGATCGCTCCTCTACTTTTGTCACTATGCAGTCTTTTAATCCAGGGATATTCATGATAAAATTCATAGTGCACGCAGCTCCATTCTTTTTGTTTGTTTTTGCTCAATTCAAGTATAAAGGAATGGCGGTTGCGTGTCTTTTTTTATCCGAAATTGTGCCTAGACCCCAACAAATATTATAGAGCCAATTTTTCATGTGAATGAGTTTATAAAGTATATGAACATGATTGAGTTTTGATAGCGTTTCGTTTCCAGCAAAAAGGGACCATCCCCCGCTGAAATCATTTCTCAAGCACGAGCACAGTCCCTTTTTACGTTTATTTGCCAGGCTGCTTTTCCTTTTTGTGTTCCTTTTCATTAAATTGCAATTCCAGCCATTTTCCTGCAAGCCAAAGAATAAAGATCACGATTGCCACTATCACGGTCCGAAGCGGCTTTCTAATCAGAGAAACAACATCATGGCCAATGAAGCTTATGGTGAAAATCATCACCATTTTACCAGCCATTACCGCTATGAAATACTGGTGTTTTTTTATATTGGAAAGTCCAGCCACTATATTGACAAGGGCGGAAGGAGTAAAAGGAAAGCAGAGCATTAGAAAGAGCGGGCCAAACCCATGTCTTTCCAACCAGTTCATCAATTTGCTTACCTTTGAATGATTTTTCAGAAAGCGAAGTATTCTTCTTTGCCCATATTTTCTGACGAATCCAAAAACAAGCAAAGCCCCTGTAACTGCGCCAATCCAAGAAAACAAAAATCCTAGCCAGAGACCAAAAGCGCTGGCGTTGGCCATTACAAATAAAAACAATGGCAAAAACGGAAAAAACGCCTCCAGCATGGGAAGCAAAATTCCTGGTACCGGCCCAAATGAACGATATTTTCGAATTAAGTCCATCACATTTTCAAGTGTAAACCAATTTGCCACAGTCTCAAAATCCATCTAATTTCTTTTCCTCTCATTCAATCCTCTGTTAACTCCGTGCATTATAACCTTTTCCACACTTTTTTATCAAAATTCCGGTCGATCTTCGGGACAATCTGCAAACAAAATAAGTTGACTTTATTATTTTATCATACCGAGATCATTTCTTTTAACATTTGCACCTTAGAAGCATGGAAAAGAGTCATGACGTGGACACTTGAAATGACTGCTTCATTTCAGTAAAATAATTGCGAACAAATGTTCTTTTTAGGAGAGAGTAATATGACAAGGATTCCTCCCGATGACCGTGATGTTTTAGAACAAGCTATTTATTTGCCTATGCTTCTTGCCGTTTTAAATCGAGATCTAAAAGTAGTGGAAAAAAGCCCTTTTAAGCTGAGAAATCCTTATATAGATTGGATCGGCCAAACAATAGAAGATGTACAAAAAGATTTGGCAAACATCCGAAAATATATGCGGGACCATCACATGAAAGCGGAAAAAGTCCAATCAGATGATTTATTTACGATGTATGTATTTTTATATAACGGCTATGAAGAGTATCACAATTACTTTAATCCGAGACTGCGCAATAAAGTAGAAGAGTTAATGAAATACTATTTGTTCGAACGATATCATAAGCCCTCTCATTCAGCCAATCCATCAAACGGATAAAAACAGACTCTTTTTCGTGGAAATGGAGATTCTGTTTAAAAAAGATCATGAAAAATGGGCTGGCTGACAAGAAAGACCTAGTCCCCTTCACATCGTATTGGATAACTCGTCCATCCTTGAGGAATGAACCTTTCCGTCAGCGAATGCCCTTTAATGAAACTAATAACAAAGTTTTCACTCTGGGTCTCTATTACCGGAAATGATAAGAGTGGTAGGCTTCCAATGCCATCCTTTTGTCTACATTCATTCCATATTTTTTTTCAATATGCTGCATTCTCTGTTCAAAACGGATTCTTAGCATGGCAGTCCGCATAAACTGTGATTCAAAGGAGCTTCGGGAGAGGGGGAGATTGAGTGATTTTCCATTGCTGAAGGTAACGGATGTTTCATAGGCACTAGCTCGGTCATAAGCCATGACGTGTTCGTGGTTGATCCATATGCAGTCGCTTTTTGCAGGAGATAAGGTCGGAAATAAATAAATCGCATGAAACGGGTCCACAATGATCGGCGCTTTATGCGTAATGCCGATTAATTGGCGGGTCCCTTCTCTCCTGCCCGAATAGGACGCCCCATAGTACTTGCAGCTTCTTTTGACAACATCGAAAGGTTTCAGCGGAGAAATGTATTCATCCTCTACTTCCAAAATTTTAGAATACATTTTGTGCCCATATTCTTCCGGAAGGATGATCATGGTTAGGGGGTTGATCTCATACTCTACCATCATTTTATTTTTCTTTTCCATAGCATCTTTCTCCTTTCTTCTTTTTCCATTTTTTGATTAGCATACCATCTTTTTAAACGATTGTCTCCTTCATTTTCAAAAAACACCGATTTTTCATTTTTCAGGTAAGATTTTTCAAAAAATTATAAAATTTCTGTTGAATATTTGTCTCAAATTCCATATAATAAAAAAAAGGCATTCGAGGTGAGCGAAATGGAAAATAAAAGGTCTTATACCGAGATGATGAAGTCAAATGGGACGCCACTCAGCCACGAGAATATGATTGATGTTTACATCGATATGCTTTTGAATGAAATCTTGTTGAACAAAGAAAAAAAACAACTGATGGAGGAAATTGACAAAACATTGGATGCAAGAGATCGAGAATCCTTCCTTGAACTTTCCGCAAAACTGATTGAATTAGAAAAACGCTTTGGTATTTAAAAAAAATGCTTCCCTACATTAATCCTCACGCAAAATCAATTCATAATCATCATAAGGATTTCCCCAGATAAAACGTAAATATCCCGTATCCTTTACAGATACGGGAACCTTTTTGAGCATTTTCCACCACTCATTTTTGATCAAAAAAACCCAACGTTTCACAACAATAGTGATATGAATGCAACAGTCCATGGATGCACGAATGGAAATGAGCCATTCCGCGTTTTTCCATAGTCTTTTTATACAATGGATTTTAAAGACAGAGAGAAGCAGCATCATCCAGTAAAGACTTTAATCCCTTGGGAACAAATAACAGAACCCAAGGGATTAGCGCATTGTATTTATGAAACGTATCCTTTTCGAGTAAGATTGGTATTTTACTCTCATACTTCTGATCATGGTACTGTCACTTAATCTATTTTTTCATGGCTTTTTACGATGAAAGACCAACCAGATCAACGAGTCTCATTTTCCCAACCGTTCCAAAAATTATTTCTGTTTTATTGGATAAGTTTCCACCATATGAATGCGTTCGAGCATTGTAGGATGGGTATAACGAAAAATTTTCACCAAGAGCGGCGGATTTACTTGGCTCAGTCCTGACTTTGTCAGTTCCTGAAACGATTCTATGGCTGCTTCCTTATTTTTCGTCATTTCGATTGCATAGCGGTCCGCACGCGTTTCTTCATACCTCGATGCCAAGTTAGAAATAGGACTTGATGCGAACACCAAGATGGAAATGATCAACAAAAACAGCGGCAATGTCCTTAATTGAGAGATCGACTGGATATGGAGCTTTTCGCCATAGCGATCTATCAACCGAGCCATCCATTTTGCTGTGATCCAAAAACCGACAAAAGCGAGAAGTAAATAGCCGGCAATACCAAAATAAATGTGCTTTTCAACATAATGGCACATTTCATGAGCCATGATAAACAGAATTTCATTGTCATTCAGCTTTTGAAGAGTCGTATCCCATAAAACAATACGAGAATGAGAACCCACTCCCGTCACATAAGCATTTAAAGCATGAGTTTTCTCCGACATATCCACTTCATACACATGATTAGCCGGAATATGGGCCTTATTAGCCAATGACAGAATTTTAGCTTCTAATTGTTTGTCTTTCATCGGATAAAAGTCGTTATACAAAGGATCAATCCATACTGGCTGTACGTACATCAAAAAAATGGTAAACGGAACAAATAATATCCACGAAGCAAGCCACCATCTTTTTGGAAACCGCTTCATGAGCGCATACAAAATCGTCACTACGACCAACATGATCAAATAATTCACCCAAAAATCGATCACATTATCTTTCATCCATCCGCCGAATTCTTGAGCTGAGATATGATAGGTTTTAGAAAAATGGTACGACAAATATTGAATGGGAAACATGAGCACAAATGTGAGGAGAGATAACCAGAATAAATAAACAGCATTCCGAACGACCTGAAATCGAGATGCTTGGCTGGCCCATTTTTCAAAAACACTGGAAATCCCAAAAATGAGAACAAAAAAATAAAGTAGCCATTCATAAGGTGTGGACAAAAAGAACAATAAATCCCTCATTTTTGAATAATTCTCGCTTAGAACTAATTCGCGTGAAGTCAAAAATGTCGCCGGATCGGCGCTCGTTCCTTTATATATATCCGGTACATTAGTGTTGGCAAGTACAAACAAGTAATAGTAAATGCATAATCCAAACAAAAGATAGGCCGCTATTGCCCATAAACCCCATTTTTTCAATTCCCGCATCCCCCTTCCCTATCCTTACTATTATGTGTAGTTTTAGCTGATTCAAAATAGAACAAGCAATTTCTTTGTACAACTCGTCCCAAATTTCCACTACAAGATAGGACAAAAATATTGTATCTCGTCCGTATTCAAAAATTTCCATTACACAATCCCGTTCATCTACTTTCTCTCCACTTAACAGAAAGGGGTAATGCTTTTTCAAGAAAAATTTGCCCGGATGTTTACTCATGGAAACATTGTCAAACAAAAAATCAATTTCTTTCCTTTCTCAAATAAAAATTACTATCAATTACTACTCTCAACACAAGATTGGTTCAGCGATGGCCCCATGTTAGACATATAAGAAAAAGGTAAAACCGCAAATATGCGATTTTACCAGTCGAATAAAAAAATAGACAATATTTTTAAAAAAGATTCGGGTGGCTGCCGTTTTTAACAGACGCCTTAATTTTCCGAAGCTCGTCCGGTTTGAAAATAGAAAGTTCTTCCGCGAAATTTTTCACCCGTTCGAAAAGCTTTTCGGGAGGTGATACCCTTGTCAATAATCCATACGCATAAGCATCATGGGCATTTAAAATTTTAGTTGTTAAAATCAGTTCTAAAGCCTTCCCTTCGCCAATCAGCTTCGGAAGCCTGCGAACGGCGCCGGCATAAGGAATCGTTCCAGGATGCTTTTGATTAAAACCCATTTCGGAATGTCTTGACGCAATTCGGAAATCACATGCAAGAATCAGATCAAAACCTTCATCAAAGGCCGCTCCGTTAATAGCCGCAATAGTCGGCTGAGGAAGTTCTTCTACCTTTAAGAGCACTTCCCGGATTTTGTTTTGAAATTTTCTTTTCTGTTCTTCTGAATAAAGATCTTCTTCTCCCCAATCGACTCCAGTACAAAAAGCTTGTTCTCCTTCTCCTTGTAAAACAACGATGGAAATATCATTACGAACGCGAATTTCGTCCAAATATTGCTCTAAATCCTTCAACATCTCTTGACTTAATGAATTGGATTCTTCAGGACGATTAAAAGTAATGTACGCAATGGAGCCTTCTTGCTCATATTTAACGAAATCCATCTGCTTCGCCTCCAATTCTAAAACATACACAATCTATGATTCCTTGATTTCTCTTTTTTCCAATACTATTTTTATTTTAACGAAAATAAGGTTGTAATGAAAAGTGGAGACTATCATTTTCTATATAGCAAGAAAGAAGCAGTGTCCTAACCATTATCATCCAGTTCTTCTATACAATATATGTACACAAAACGTTTTCTTATAAACTTTCTTGCCTGCAAAGTTCTAACAGAAATGAAACGAGCATAACAAAGGTCCATTTGGCAAATCCAATGATTGAAAAATGACATGCAGCATGCTGAGATTCGAACGAAGTGTCCATTGAATAGCCAAACAAAAAGATACAAGGTTAGGATCGGTGAAATAAAACCTCGCTCTTATACATTATGTTCTTTAAGTCAAAACGAAAAAAGAGAAAGAGGCCAAACCTCCCTAAATAGTCGCCAAATCGGAAGTCATGCTTCGATCAATCGTTTTCCTTCCCCTGCACCAATAAATGAACGTATCCCCCTTGATAAGATGATCTTTTGAAAATCAATTCTGGATGTTACATCGTAATTCAACATAGGAAATCGTCCGGCCATAAAACAACTGTCCATTTCATTCAGTTTTCCAGCACATTTGAAATCAAGCTTTTGTGAATCCAAATGGCTGCTTGTATCCCGTCTCCCATCGCAATGGCGGTTTGCTCGGAATGAACTGTTACATCTCCCGCTGCCCAAATATGTTTAATATTGGTCATTTTCGTACGCGGGTCGGTGAGAATATGTTTATTCTTATGCAGTTTTACTCCCAATTTTTCAGCTAAGGCTGAGCGAACTTCATTTCCGCCGAACCCAAGAAAACATCGTCTCGCCGGAATCCATTCCCCATTCACAAGATGAACACCTTAAAATTGCGAGCCATCGGCTAGTACCTCTTTTATCGGAATCGGCACATAGAGAATACTCTTGTGTTTTAGCTTTTCCATCACTCGTTGGCCGACTCCCGTCTGTTCATGGTCAACGTAGAAAATATCTGTAGTAAAATAAGTAAGCGCCAGCGCTAAGTTGGCTCCGGCATCTCCTGACCCCATCACAATCACACGCTTTCCTTTTACTTCATAACCATCGCAGTCAGGACAGATATAAACGCTAATTCCTAAACAAGGAATGATGTTAGGAAACGGAGGAAGGCGATCCATGACACCGGTAGCAAAAAGAAGCCTTTTGGCTCGAAATGACGAACCTTCATCACAAAACAATAAAAATTCATCCGCCTCAGAACGAGCATCGACTACCCATCCTGTTCGAAATTCGATTCCTAATTTCTCCGCTTGATTTCTTCCAATGCTTCGCAGTGTGCGTCCGCTGACACCATCAGGCCAGCCTAAAAGGTTATGGAAGCTGCGGCATAACACAGAGCGGCCTTGATTGCCGTCAATGACTAACACACGATGTTGATAGCGCCCTAATTGAATGGCCGCCTGCAAACCAGCGATGCCTCCTCCAATAATAATGCAGTCATAGGTCATGGAAAAGCCCTTCCTTCCCATTTTAAATTCAATAAAATCTACTTCCTTAACATTTTTAGTATGAAAAAAACAAATCATCATCTTTGCAAGTTTTTTCCTAAATCATTCCTTATCCATCCAGCTCAAATTCACTTTATCAAAATGTCCAACCATCCCCGCGACTCATGACGGATGAAAACAGGAGTCAGCTTATTAATTTTACTGCCGAAAATTTCGCAGCAACTACTATCGCAAGTTTCAACTCCCAGTTCCGCACACTTTTTAAAAGTTGGTTAGAAAATGTTATTAACAATATACTCCATCTCATTCTTTCATATGTTTTCATTTTCCAAAAAGGATCAAAATCTCATGAATATTTGCATTATCCACTGGAAGTAAAATTTCAGAAATTTGAGTGAGCAACCTGCATATCGTCACTTTTTAACCATTATTTGCAAATCTTTTTCTGCCAGTATGACCGGTCCGTCATATTCCCTTTCAGCCTCTTCTTGCAACTGGATCAAGCTGCCGTACTGAGGCAAGTGAGTCAACACTAGTTTTTTCGCTCCCGATCGTGCTGCGATCCTTCCTGCTTCTGCACTTGTCATATGTCCATTCTGATCTCCGTTCATTCCACTGAATAAATTACTTTCACATAATAACAGCTCGCAATCTTTTGCGAAGTCCACAAATGCTTCTGGATATGCAAAATCAGCAGTATAAACGAATGTGCCTTCAGACGACACAATTTTCATCGCAAAGCAAGGAACTGGATGACGTGTTTTTAAAAAACTGACAGAAAAAGGTCCAATGGAAAGTTTACTGTTTTCATGAATCGTCAAGCCTTTTGTGATGTTTTTATATGTTAATAATTTATATTCTTCACTTTCACGATGACCATATATGGGAAGCGTCTTGATATCTTTATTCTTTTTCCGGAAATCACCAAATATTTATTAATTGAGAAAATCAATGAAATTGCTAAATCCCTTCTGCATCATCAAAAGGCTATCGGCATTGCCGACAGCCCAATGAATAAAAGCTAACATCCATTTATGATTCTTCCACTGTTTGCAAATGAGAATATTGGCGTTTAAACACGATCATCATAAAGAGGAGTGTAATGGTCATAAATATCACCATGAACAACAAGAGAATAAAATTATTGTGCCACATATAAGCAAAATCGCCGCTGGAAATAACCGCCTTGAATGCATTGACACTGTAGGTCATCGGCAAAAAGGCGTGAACCATTTGAAACCATTTCGGAACCAATTCCAACGGGAAAGTACCAGCGCTTGTTGTTAACTGGCCGATTAATATTATAACGGCAACAAAACGGCCTGGGTTGTCACCAATCGTTACTAACATTTGAATGATGGCCATAAAGGCCAAGCTGGTCAAAATCGTTGTGACAATAAATAATGGTACGCTTCGAACTTCCATTTTTAACCCAAGAAGCAGAATGGCCGCGGTGATTAACGCCTGCAATATTCCGATAAGCCCCATCATGGCAAACTTGCTGAAAAACCAAGATATACCATTTTTTGGTTTTCCAAAGGATGTTCGAACAGGATAAACAATAGTCAGCATTAATGCTCCGACATAAAGTCCGAGTGAGATAAAATACGGAGCCAAACCAGTGCCGTAGGTAGGTACTTTATTGATCGGTTTTTCTTTGACGTTTACAGGTTCTGCCATCATATCGGATTGGTTTTTTCCCGTTTTCATAGAATTGGCTTGTTTGGAAGCGTCGCTTAACTTATCGTGCATTTCTTTTGTCCCATTTTCTAATTGACCGGAACCTTTTGCGAGCGCATCGGCCCCCGCCGCCAATTGTTTAGTGCCATTGGAGATTTTCTGCGAGCCTGATGACAACTGAGAAAGGCCTGTATTTAACTGATGGGCGCCGTTCGTCAGTTTGGCAGATCCGGCTGCCGACTCGCCCATTTTTTCATTAAAAATCCCCATGTTAGAGATTAGTTGGCTTTCACCTGCTAAAAGCTTTTGACTCCCTGCATTTAATTCGTTGGAACCATTCGCCAGCTGGTGAATGCCCGATTGAAGGCTTTCTTGGCCGGCAGTGATTTGTTTTAACCCACCATTCAGTTTCTGAATATTGGGAGCAACTTGGCTGTTGATGGTGCTGTTAAGAGATTGAGCACCAGTCGCCAATTCCTCGCTTCCAGATTTTAATTGGCTGAAACCGCTGGCTACTTGCTGCTGGATCATCTGTTTTTGCTGATTAACCGACTGCGTTGGATCCGGAAGCTGCCGCTCAAATTGTTGAATAATAGAATTGACTTGATCAGCAGACAAGCCTTGCGCCAACAGCGTTTGCTTTAGCTGGTCGACCATTTGCTCGGCTGCCTGCTCTTGTTTTTGGGCGGAATCATCCAAAGCGCTGTTTAATTGACTCACCAATTGTTGCTGGAAACGGTTTACACCCCCGTTTAATTGTTCAGCACCAGAAGCCAAATCCTGAACACCGTTCTGCAGTTTCGGCATTTGACTTGAAAATTTCTCAACATTCGATTGAGCCTGTCTCGTTCCGTCTAATAGCTGATTCATTTTTCCATCAACCGCATTTAAGCCTTGAGACAACTGGCTGATTCCCCCAGCTAATTGTTCCGTTCCCTTTTGGACATCCTTAGAGCCTTGGTACAGTCTGTCGTGGCCCGCAGCGAGCTGATTCAATCCTGAATATAATTGTTCAGCACCGTTTTCAAGATCTTGAGAGCCTCTATCGGCGGAAAGGATGCCTTTGTTAAATTCTAATGACTTCGCTGCCAGCTTTTCCAAATTTTCTTTCATTTTCTTAGCCCCGTCTGCAAGCTTGACAGCGCCTTTATTTAATTTTCCAGCGCCTTTGCTAGCTTCGTCTATGCCCTTTCCTGCTTCGCGAATTTTATGAAACATCGTATCAGCATAAGTTTTCGTGACATTTTTTTGAATTGATGCGCGTATTTCTTTCATGGCTGTTCTTCCCATTTGCGCCGATAAAAAGTTATAGCCTTCATTCGGAACGTATTTCAAACTCATTTTTTGGGGATGGTCTTCTAATAAAGTCGTGGCATTTTTTGAAAAATTTTTCGGAATCTCCACTAACAAATAATATTTTTGATGTTTTAAATCTCTATAAGCCCGTTCCCGGTTGTTATCAAAATGAAAATCAAAATCATCGCTCTTTTTTAATTTTTTTACTACTTCGTCTCCTAATCGCAGCTTTTCGCCAGAAAAATCGGCTCCTTTATCTCGATTGACCACGACAACAGGAAGTCGCTCTAAATGTCCATAAGGATCCCAAAAAGCCCATAAATAAATCCCTGCGTAAAGGATTGGGATAAATAAAATAGCAAGAATCGGGATCAACAAATTTTTTCGATCTCGGAAAACTTCTTTTAACTCTGCCACTATCAATAAACGGTTCATGACTATCCCCCTTCCAAACTTTTGACTGTTTTTTATTTAGTCAATACCGAGACAAAAGAGAGGATTTCCCTATTTGGACAATCCTTGAAAAAAATACAGGTTAAACAATCGAGCAATTTCTTCTTTTTCAAGAGGTTCATGATCCCTCTCCCAATCAAAAATAAGCGAAATATATGTTTTTAGAATGACAAAAGCTGTCACTTCTGGATTGCAATTTTTAATTTCTCCACGTTTTATTCCCATTTCAATCTTATCTCGGATGTAATCCAAAATAGAACGCTCGATTTTATCCGTCACGTCTAAAACGGCTGGCGTGCCCATTTCTCTTGCCTCTTGAAAGAGCTTAATAGTGAGTTGATGTTTTCTCCGGAAATCGAGCACTTGGTATAAAGCCCGATGAACTTTTTCAATAAATTTATCATCTTCATCGAATGATTTTTCTGCTGCTTCTTTCATTTCTGCAATTAATGAAGAAACAATTTCATGAAATAAATCTTCTTTATTTTTAAAAACATTATAAATTGTCCCTTTTCCAACATTCGCAAGTTTTGCTACTTGATCCATTGTTGTTGCCTTGTATCCAAATAATGAAAAAGATTTGGCGGCCGCATCCAAAATCTGCTTTTTTCGATCAACAGACATCTTATCACCTCACAAAAATGACCAAAATAATAATTTAGTCATTTAGTTTTAACGAAAAATACTATATCACGCTCGATCATTCTTTGCAATTCTATTGATACGTAAAATACTCCATTTTTGCCATATCCTCTTTTTTCGAGGGACAAAAAATAGACCGCCAATCAGCGGTCTATTTTTCGTTCATTCCTAAATATGCTAAAACTTTTTCCACGGCTTTCTCACCTTGGTCGATGCAATCCGGAACACCGAGACCTTCATACGCGCTTCCGGCCAAAAAAAGACCCGGCAATTCCTTTTGCGTACTTTGCTTAATCTTTTCCATCCGTTCTATATGTCCTACCGCATATTGCGGCATGGCGTTTTTCCAACGGGTGACAATCGTGAAATCCGGTTTCATGGAAATATTCATCGTCTTATTCAAATCTTCCAATACAATTTTTTCAAGTTCCGAATCTGATAAGTCCACTACTGTTTCGTCACCGGCGCGCCCTACATAGCAGCGCAGCAATACTTTTCCCTTCGGAGTCGTGTGAGGCCATTTTTTATGTGTCCACGTGCAGGCCGTAATGGTAAAATCGCTGTTTCTTGATACGACAAATCCTGTCCCGTTTATGTCTTTTTCAATCGCTTCCGAGGGGAAAGCCATCGCAATGGTCGCCACAGAAGTTGATTTCATATTTTTAAATGGAGAAAAGAAATCGTAATGTGGAAGCATGTCCGGAACAACTCCATGAGGTGTGGCAAGAACTATGCTATCTGTGCGAATCGCTTCACCGTTATGCAAATGTAAATGATATTGGTCCCCTTCTTTTTCAATTTTCACCACTCGTGTTCCTTTTAACACGGAACCTTTTATTAACTGGCTTTCAACAGCTTCCACTAACGTTTCCAGTCCATGACGAAAAGTGAGAAACCCCCCTTTTTTTTGCCCGCCCACTGGCTTTTGGGATGTCTTTGGCATCGTTTTTTTCATTCCTAAGATTAAACTTCGATATTTTTGTTCAATTGTGTAAAACTGCGGAAAAGTAGCCATTAAACTCATTTGGTCGAGATCACCCGCGTAAATTCCGGATAAGAGGGGTTCAACCAAATTCTCCACGACTTCATCCCCAAATCTCCTTCTAAGAAAAGGGCCCAATGCTTGGTCTTTTTGCGGTTTGGATCGGGGCAAAAGAAAATCGAAAGCGGCTCTTAGTTTTCCGGAAAAAGAGAATAATCCGGTTACAACAAACGGTAATAATTGTGTTGGAATTCCCATAACGGAACCGCCAGGAATAGGATAAAGCCTTTCATTTACCAGCACATAAGATTGACCAGTCGCATTGCTTATTAATTGATCCGCAATCCTCACATTTTCTGCCAGTCTCGTTGCGCTTTTTTTTCGAGCTAGATAAGAATCAGGCCCTCTTTCGATCACAAACCCATCTTTGCGGATCGTTTGGATTTTTCCGCCTAGTCTCGGGGAAGATTCCATTAATGTAACTTCCAAAGGAAGGTCTTTTTCTTTCGCTGCTTTTTGCAAATAATAAGCGGCTGTTATTCCGGTAATACCTCCGCCTATCACCGCTACTTTTTTTGACTCGCTCACCATACATCGCCTTCTTCTAAACCTTCTTATTTGTTTATATGTTTCAAAACAACTGTTGCTAAGGCATCAATGAATTCTGGTTTTGCATTAGGCATTTCCGGCCGATAATAAGATGCCCCAACCTCTTCAGTGACTATTTTACATTCATAATCGTTGTCATATAAAACTTCCAAATGGTCGGCAACAAAACCGACAGGCACATAGACAAATGCTTTATATCCTTTTTTCTGATGCAATTCTCTTGTCAAATCTTGGACATCTGGTCCAAGCCATGGTTCAGGAGTGTTTCCTGCACTTTGCCACCCAATCGCATAATCTTTTACCCCAGCCTTATCAGCAATCAATTGAGCGGTTTCTTTCAGCTGTTTTGGATAAGGATCGTTCAATTGCAATATTTTTTCTGGAAGGCTGTGGGCGGAAACAATCATGACAGAAGATTTGCGCTCCTCATTCGGCATTTGTTCATACACTTTTTTTATCTGAGTCACCCAATAATCAATGAATTTCGGCTCACGGTACCAGCTTTCAATCGAGGTAATCATCGGTCCGCCAAGCTTTTCCGCTTCCGACTTGGCTCTCTCGTTATACGATTTCACGCTGAAAGTAGAAAAATGTGGAGCAAGTACAATCGAAATGGCTTCTTCTATACCGTCTTCGTGCATTTGCTTTACAGCGTCTTCAATAAATGGTTCGATATGCTTTAACCCAATATATAGTTGAAATTCCACTTGATCTTGGAGTTCATTTAATCGAGCCGTTAGTTTTTCAGCTTGTTCATTCGTTATTTTTGCAAGCGGGGAAATTCCCCCAATCGCCTTATAACGTCTTCTTAAATCTTCCAGCATATCCTCCGATGGTTTTCTTCCGTGTCGAATATGAGTATAATATCGTTCCATATCCTCTTCTTTGTATGGAGTTCCGTATGCCATGACAAGTAATCCTATCTTTTTCCTTTCCATAAGAGCCACCTCATCTAATTATTTTGTCAAAATGAAAGGAAATTTACAAAAAATAAGTTTCTTTTATTTCTAAACTCTTTTTGAACTGTAATCATGAATAAATTCGGTTAGTTTTTTCAAAGTATCTGGCTGAACGTCAGGAAAAACTCCATGACCAAGATTGAAAATGAATCCCGGTTTTTCCAAGCCTTGATCCAAAATCCGTTTCACTTTTTCTTCAATCACTTTCCAAGGAGCAAGGAGCACTGCTGGGTCTAAATTGCCTTGTAGCGATTTTGTCACTCCCAATTCTCTTGCTTTGCGAATCTCCATTCTCCAATCAAGACCAATGACATCCAAAGGAAGATCAT
>JADBKC010000134.1 GCA_014896555.1 Caryophanales bacterium
TTTGTGCGCCCAGCTAGCTTCAGGGTGCTTGTTGGTGCAAGTCCAACCCGAGTAAGTGCCAAGACGCTCGGTAGCTGACCGGCAACTGGTGGCGAAATCCTAAGGTTGAAGCCCGGTGACAACGTAACTCCTTATGGAGTGCTAGCAAATCAACAGGTCGTAACATCAAGTGAATTCTGCCGCCTCGTCAAAAGAGACCTCTTTAGAGGACAAAGGGAAGTCGAGCCTGGGTGTGATGGGCGAAGACCATGGACGGTGTGAAGAACTTGGAATGCAGCACCTAAGAATCCCTCGGGGTATGGGAATCGACATGTTGAGAAAGTAACCTGCGGAACTGGGGAGACCCTCCTTCACACTCGATAAGAGTAAAGAGGAAACCTATAAGCGTATGCGAAGTGGTGGACTGTGAAGAGGGAGTCGGAGGAGGTCATAGTAACAATGAAGGAAAGACAACAAAACTTTCTGGAGTGAAGGACCTCTGCTTTGTTCGCGTGTTAGAAGGAGGTAAGAGTGAGTGAATGCCGGAAAACTGGCTAACTACACCGATGTAAAAGCTCGAGAACTTTGGAAAACACTATACCTTTGTGCCAAGGAAAGCAAAAGTCGCCGATTTCATGCATTATATGACAAAGTTTATCGTCCCGACATCCTTGCGGAAGCATGGCGAAGAGTGAAAAAGAATCGAGGTAGTGGGGGGATAGATGGACAGACCATAGAAGAGATTGTCTATGAATATGGGGAAAGAAAGTTTCTCAACGAACTCTATCTCGAGTTGAAGGAGAAACGATTCCACCCGAAACCTGTTCGAAGAACATATATCCCAAAAGCTGACGGGAAACAAAGACCACTTGGAATCCCAACCATTAAAGACAGGGTTGCACAGATGGCAGTGAAATTAGTCATTGAACCAATATTTGAAGCAGATTTCAAAGACTGCTCATTTGGTTTTCGGCCAAAACGGAACGCCCATCAAGCCATAAATAGGATACGTAAAGCAAGTAGGAAGTCATATTGGGTTGTCGATGTCGATATCAAAGGGTATTTCGACAATATCAATCACGAGAAGCTTATGAAACTGGTGGAAAAGCGAATAAGCGATAGAAGAGTGTTAAAACTTATCCGAAAATGGTTAAAAGCAGGGGTCATGGAAGATGATCAGTTCCATGATACTGAACTAGGTACGCCGCAAGGCGGAGTGATTTCTCCGCTCTTAGCGAATATCTACCTGAATTACATGGATACCGTCTGGGAAAAGCAGTTCTCCCACCTAGGGGAACTTATTCGATACGCTGATGACTTCGTCATTATGTGCAAAACGAAAAAAGAAGCCCTGCAAAGTATCAATGTTCTTAAATCCATCATGAAGAAGCTGGATTTAACCATCAACAAAGAAAAATCAAAGTTAGTAAATCTTTGGGATGACAAAAGTGGATTTGATTTTCTAGGAATGCACCACAGAAAATTCCCTGTGTATAACAAGGGAGGTTCTAAAGTATACGTCATGTCGCACATCCCAAGCAAGAAAGCCATGAAGAACATGAGAACCAAGATTAGAGACTATACATCGCCAAGAAATAAGCTGCATCTTTCGTTGGATGAATTAGTTGAAGGTCTGAACAAGAGACTTAGAGGCTTTAAAAATTACTATCAAGTCTCTCCAATGTCGAAGAAATGGCTCAATAAAATTGACTGGTATGTGCTCGAAAGGCTTACCTTGTTTCAGAACAAGAAAAGAAACAAAAGGCATAAACACGCAAGGATAAAAGAGGTCATAGAACGAACGAAATATAAATTAGTGAAATTGGCAAAGTAGCAAGTACGAACGCCATTGGAAGAAGAACATCGGAAAGCCGTATGAGGGAAAACCTCACGTACGGTTTGATGAGGGGGAGCAGGAAAAGGATTTGTCTCCTTGTCTGGCTTAGTAAGGTGGAATACCCTGAAACCCGAGGACAAGGAGACAATATCTAATTCCTGTTTTCTACTCTACAAGCAGATTTACCATTCATCGTCATGCGAACGCGGTTTATTTAGGCGGAAGTTACCTGAAGCGATTCTTGCTTTTGTTTTCTCGCTAATTCTCTGATTACATTGATCGCACATGTATGTGTGGATGGGACGATTTCTAAGTCGCTTTGCTAATGGAGATTCATCTTTAATCGATTCAATTTTATCGCATAAAACACATTTAACTCTCATTTCAACACCTCTAATCGGCTCTATTTTACATCTTCATTCACTAGTATTGCTTGGAAAAACAGGTCTTGTAACGAATGTGCACCACTTTTAAGTTGGCTGGACAAAGTGTTAGCGCTTTTTTTATTATATAATAGAGTCCATTTTTATTTCGAGTGAACATGGATCCATATTACGATGTTTAAATTGCTGGATAACAGGTATAGTAGTATTGTGTGCAAAAATTTGGGAGGGAATAAGAGAATGGCTAATCAAGTTGAACCTAAGTTAATAAAGCCTTTATACGATGAATTGCAAAAAGAACGCTTTGTCGTTCTCGCAACGATTGATTTTGAAACAGGCGGCCCGAATGTAAATGCCATCTCCTGGGTATATGCGAAAGATGATGAAACGATTTATTTTGCAATTGATAACCGATCAAGAATTGTCCAAAACATAATGAATAATAATAAGGTAGTGATCAATATGATCGCGAATGAATCTACATATTCAATCAGCGGCGAAGCAAGTGTAAAACAGGAAAAAATGGAAGGGATTCCCCTAAAACTTGCTCTCGTTGAAGTAAAGATTAAAGAAGTAAGAGATGTCATGTTTTACGGTTCAAAAATCGTTACAGAACCTGAATATGATAAAACATATGACAAAAATGCCGCTGCCCGTTTAGACAAACAGGTATTGGATGCAATGAAAAAAGCTTAGTCACGGACTAAGCTTTTTTAGATGGCTACGCTCTTCTTATTCCTTTTGATTATTAGATTGCTTCTGCTGTTCTTTATCCAGTTCTTTTTCTTGTGATCCATTCAACTTGCTTTTAGGTTCTTCTGTTGCATTTCTTGGCTTTGGATGAACCATATCAGCCGGCACTTCTGGCATAAGACGCCCGGTAATATCAGAAAGTTCGTTCATGATCCCTTGTATTGGTTCTCCATTTTGAATATCCTGTGAAATTTCTCTTAGACGTGCATTTATATCAGGATCAGCCACTACAATTGCTCTGGCACCGTACGGATCATTCTTTAAGCTTTCAGCGACAGAATATTTGATTGAGCCAACTTCAGATCGATCAATATTCGATTTAACATCAATTCCAACAATAGCAAACTTTCCAAAAACAACTGCTGTCGCATCGTTTACATCCGAGATGCTCGTAGCAAGTTCAACTAAGTGGCGGGAAATTTCTTGGCCAGTTTTTCGGTCCACTTCTTCGATAACCGTGTTCTTTACATTCACTACATTTTGCTTTTCTGTTTCTGCTCCATTGTTTTGTGTATTACAGGCTGCAATTGTGAATAGTAACAAAATGAATAGTACGAATCTGAACATAATGATTACCTCCGTCTTCATTAAAAGAATTTGTTAATGTTCGATACCTTCCACCACAAGGAAAAATCCAAAGTAAAAAAATGAAATTCAATTCATCTGTCTTCGTTTAAAAAGCGAATTCTTGTAAAAGGATTTACTAACAATTATTGTGCAAATTTTCGTCTATCTTTATTCGGATAAGCATATATTTTACAAAGTACGGTCCCATCGTTTATAATCTGTTTTGAAATAGTGGAGCGGGAGGCATCAGTTTGAGTAAAATATACGTGTTAGATACGAATGTCTTGCTGCAAGACCCGTTTTCGATTTTCTCGTTTGAAGATAACGAAGTGGTTATACCTGCTGTCGTACTTGAAGAAGTAGATTCCAAAAAGCGATATATGGACGAGATTGGCAGAAATGCAAGGCAGGTTTCTAGGATGATCGACAGCTTGAGAGAAACTGGAAAACTACATGAAAAAATTCCTCTTGAAAATGGCGGTATTTTAAGAATCGAGCTTAATCACCGGTCTTTTCAGCAGCTTCAAGAAATTTTTGTAGAAAAAACAAACGATAACCGTATTTTAGCTGTTGCAAAAAATTTGTCTCTTGAAGAACAGACGAAAGAAAATGGAAGAACGGTCATTCTAGTAAGCAAAGATGCTCTTGTAAGAGTAAAAGCGGATGCCATCGGTCTTTTAGCCGAGGATTTTCTTAACGACAGGGTAGTCGAAGTTGATCATCTTTATACTGGTTTCTTAACCGTGTTTATTGATCCGGCCCTTTTAGGAAAGTTTTATGAAAAGGGAGAATTACAATTATCGAAAATTGCCGATCATCCTTTTTTTCCTAATCAGTTTTTAATTATGAAGGATTCCCTCGGAAGTTCGTCGTCAGCGCTCGGGATTGTCGACCAAAAGGAAAAAAAAGTAAAAAAGTTAGTTTTTGACCATGAACATATTTGGGGAATTCGCCCGAGAAATGTTCAGCAGACAATGGCAATTGAATTACTGCTCCGAAAAGATTTACCCCTTGTCACTTTAATAGGGAAAGCGGGAACGGGAAAAACTTTACTCGCTCTCGCAGCAGGGTTACTGCAAACAGAGGATTTAGGAGAATATAAAAAGCTTCTTGTAGCAAGACCGATCGTGCCTGTCGGGAAAGATTTAGGTTTTTTACCGGGGGAAAAACAAGAAAAACTGCGGCCGTGGATGCAGCCTATTTTTGATAATCTCGAATTTTTATTCAACACAAAAAAGCCCGGTGAGTTAGATGCAATTTTAGCAGGAATGGGCTCCATCGAAGTGGAAGCTTTAACTTATATAAGAGGAAGAAGCATTCCTGATCAATATATTATTATAGATGAAGCGCAAAACTTGACGAAACATGAAGTAAAAACGATTTTAACAAGAGTGGGGGAATGGAGCAAAATCGTTTTAATGGGGGATCCGGACCAAATTGATCATCCATATTTAGATGCATATAACAATGGCCTTACATACGTTGTCGAAAAATTTAAAGATCAAACGATTTCCGGACATGTAAAGCTTATTAAAGGAGAACGGTCCGCTCTTGCTCAATTGGCTGCGGATTTGCTTTAAAAAGAGCCCCTTTTTTCGGCCATCTTTTAATAAGATGTATGAGAAAAGGGGCCTAATGATTATATAAAAAACAAAAATGCCGAGCGTTTGCCCTACAGTACAATAAATCCCCTCACGTTTTTAATTGGCGCCTCTTTATTTGAACCGTCGCCATAATAAACGTGAACCGGTCCGTCCTCTCTCAATGGTTTTCCATCTTTCGAAAAACCGAGTATTAAATCAAAACTTTTCGTTAATGGTAATTTCACTTCTTGAGAATCTGTTTAAATGACAAGCCACTCAGCGCCATCTTGAGGTTCGGCATTATTTAAAAATGATTTAAATGGAATGCCAAAAGTACCGGTTAAAACTTTTTCCTTCTCAAATTTTCTTTCTGTTTTTAAAGTGGGAGGATAGACAGCCCCTTCCATTATTTCTCTGTCCCAATGCTTTGAGATGGATTTCGTATAGTCTTCAAGGTCGTCTTCTTCTTGATTTTGAGTAAGAAAATATGTATTTAAGTCGATGCGCCGATCGTCAAAAATCCATACACCTGGATCCAATGTGATCTGAAACTTTACTTTCCCTTTTATTGAGATGATATTTTCCATTCTCTCCACCTCTTTCTGTATTTCATTCTCTTAAAGTATACATAGACTTTCACCAATTGTCATTTTTGCGAATAACAGATCATACAGTCAATCATCAATGAAACGAATGATATCTCAGATTCTTAACCAGTAAAAGAAAAGCCGATTCCTTATTATTCTTGCTTTTTTGCCCATTTAACGGTACACTTTAAAGATAGGATAAGTTAATCGCTCGGAAACGGGGGGATCAATGTTGGCGTCCGAAATAATGGTGAATCATCAAGAAAAAGCACATGCCCTATTAAAGGCTGACGCTGATAAAATCTTAAAGCTTATTAAGGTGCAAATGGATAACCTAACGTTGCCTGAATGCCCTCTTTATGAAGAGGTTCTGGATACGCAAATGTTTGGTTTATCCAGAGAAATAGACTTTGCAGTCCGGCTCGGTTTAGTGGATGAAAAAGATGGTAAAGCGATCCTCGATAAACTTGAAAGAGAGCTTTCCATCCTTCATGAGGCATCACAAAGAAAATAACATTGAAAAGCTCAAACATTTTCATTCAGAAATTGTTTGAGTTTTTTTATAACGACATGCAAAATGAATAGAAAGAAGAATAAATTTAGTCGTTAAGAATTGTTTACATTTTTATTATGTTATATTAATTTATTAATAGTATAACATTATTGTAGAAAATCGATAAATGATGTGTTACATTTGATGTAACTCGTTCTTTTTGCACGATATAAATTGACTCATTTAGTTTGAAATTCTTTAAGTGTTTAAGGAAGAGGACGAATGTTTAAAAAAATAATGAAATCTTATGATTATTCTTTGATTATTGTCATGGTACTTTTATCATTATTTGGATTAGTGATGGTTTATAGCTCGAGTATGGTTTGGGCCGTGCAAAGATATGGCCTTCCAAGTGACTTTTTTTATCAAAGACAAAAAATGTTTATGATTGGGTCATTCATCGTATTTGTGATAACGGCCTTTTTTCCTTATAAAGCGATGAAAAGCAATAAAATATTGGGTTTCATTGTATTGCTGTCGCTATTTGGCTTAGGAGCCCTCTTTGTTTTTGGACATATCGCAGGCAACGCCCAAAGCTGGTTTAAAATTGGGCCATTAAGCATACAGCCCTCTGAATTCTCGAAACTTGCTGTCATTATTTATCTCTCTGCGGTTTATGCAAAGAAACAATCATACATAAACGAATTTAACAAAGGGGTCGCACCCCCGTTAGTTTACCTTGTTCTCGTT
>JADBKC010000135.1 GCA_014896555.1 Caryophanales bacterium
GTAGGAGAAACAGAAGAAGAAACAAATAAGCTTCGCCATTCCTTTATTCAATCAGGTTATATGAAGAAAATGCCGGAAGATATCCGTCAAGATATTTTGAAATACGGAATTCGCAATTCCCACTTGTTAACGGTAGCACCGACTGGGTCCACAGGAACAATGGTGGGAGTATCCACAGGGCTGGAACCGTATTTCTCCTTTACTTACTACCGCAGCGGCCGGTTAGGAAAATTTATCGAGGTAAAAGCGGATATCGTCCAAGAATACTTGGATCAACATCCGGAAGCCGATCCGGATCATCTGCCGCACTGGTTTGTGACAGCGATGGATCTATCTCCGGAAGCCCATGCCGATGTTCAATGTGTGATTCAACGCTGGGTTGACAGCTCGATTTCCAAAACGGTCAACGCTCCTCGCGGTTATACGGTTGAACAAGTGCAGAAAGTGTACGAGCGCCTTTACAAAGGCGGGGCAAAAGGCGGAACCGTTTATGTTGACGGAAGCCGTGATTCACAAGTATTAACGTTAAAAGCAGAAGAAAACCATCCAGAGGAAGAGCCGATTGTGAATGATGCGGAAAAATTGGAACAACATGTCGTCATACTAGATACGATTCAAGATGTTCGTTCAACATCTGTGAAAATAGGCAACGAAGTCGGCGATACATGCCCTATCTGCCGCAAAGGGACGATTGAAGAAATCGGCGGCTGCAATACTTGTACAAACTGTGGTGCACAATTAAAATGTGGACTGTAAAATAAAATTTCTGTTATTTTTCTCTTGAATTGAGAAATCTCTTTCAAACCGGCTGGCTGACTCAATCATAGAGTCAGCCTTGTTTTTTTCTGCTTGGAAGTTCTAAATGCCATGCCCCATTCTTAAACATATAAAAGAAAGTTTGCACCGAAGGAGGGGCCGTATGAAAATCGATGGAGTTTTTTCCGGAGGGGGAATAAGAGGATTTGCGTTAATAGGCGCTTATCAAGAACTAGAGGAGAAGGGATATCAATTTATCAGGCTTGCGGGTACAAGCGCCGGTTCGATCATTGCCGGTTTTATAGCAGCCGGTTATAGAAGCAGCGAAATTTATCATTTAATAGATGAAGTGGACTTAACGGATTTGTTGGATAATTCTCCCCGATATTTTCCGGCTTTTTTAAATTGGCTAAAAGTATATTGGAAATTAGGACTTTATAAAGGAGATTCATTAGAAGCGTGGTTAAGTGAAAAATTGGCGCAAAAAGGTGTCCGGACATTTGCTGATTTGCCTCCCGAGTCGCTGAGAGTCGTTGCTTCCGATTTGACAAACGGCCGGCTTGTCGTGTTGCCGGATGATCTGCAGCCCTACGGCATATCGCCAGAGAATTTTTCTGTCGCTCGAGCGATTCGCATGAGCTGTTCGATCCCCTACTTTTTTCAGCCAGTAAAACTTCAAACGGATGCGGGAACAGCTTTGATCGCAGATGGAGGCATTTTAAGCAATTTTCCCATGTGGATTTTTCAACAAGAGGGCAGAAAACGTCCAGTGATCGGCATTAAGCTGGTCCCGCGTGATTCCGATATTCAAGAAAAAAACATTCATAATGCCATTGAGTTGTTTAGCGCCCTTTTTAAAACGATGAAAGATGCCCACGACGCCCGTTATATATCTCGTAAACTGGAGAAAAATATCGTATTTATTAAGACGAACGGAATTAATCTGACGGAGTTTGAACTAGATGACAATGAAAAGCGCGTCCTTGTGGAATTAGGACGCGAACAAACTCAGCGGTTTTTAAAAAGCTGGAGCTATGGTTAATGGAAGCGAGCCATGTGTTAAGCTCGTTTTTTCTTTTTGCCTTTTTTCCCTTCGATGACTGTCAGATGGACATCGTTTCTTCTGCGAATCGGTTTTCTTTTATGGGTAGAGAGTCGGGATGATTGCCGTTTCCTGATTCTTTTCTTGGATTTTTTAGCTGCTCTTAAAAATGCCTGATGGTCTTTCTGTACCGGCTTTCTGATTCCTATTCTATAGACAATATACAGTAGACTTGCAACAACAATTAGAAAAAGGATTCGCTTTCCCAGTACATGAGGAGAGGAAACAAGCATAGACAATAATCCGATGGCGGCAAGCCCTGTGATTAAAAAGAAAACAAAAGTGCGAATCTTCAAGAAACCCACCTCCCTGCCAGGCATGAAATTCATTGTCGATCGATGATCTATAAATAGTTTAGACAATTTTCTGTTCTTTTAATCTTTTTTCTTCCATCGTTTCCATATTGATTAGTTCGGTAAAGGAAGCAATGGCCACCTCTACTTGATCATCACTCGGTTCTTTTGTCGTCAGCAATTGAAGCCATAAGCCAGGATAGCCTAAATATTTCAATATCGGCACCGTTCGCAGTTTGTTGGTCAACTGCAGAATTTCAAAAGATAGACCCAGCACAACAGGAATCAGCGCAATCCGGTTTACCACTCTCAGCCAAAGAGGATGGACTGGAACAAACATATATACAAATATTCCGACAATGACGGTAAAAAGAAGGAAACTGCTGCCGCATCGGTAATGCAAGCGCGACTGAGACTGAACATTTTCAACGGTTAAATCTAAACCATTTTCAAAGGCATTGATCACTTTATGCTCTGCCCCATGATATTGAAACACTTTTTTTACAAGGGGAGTCAGCGAAATAAAATGAATATACGCTAGAAGCAGTAGAAGTTTAAACATACCTTCAATGAAAATTTGGGTCAAATCTCCGGGGAAAATGGGACGGGTGAATTCTGCCAAAAACACGGGCACAAGGGTGAAGACAAATTTGGCAAACAGAAAAGACAGAATACCGACGATCGCTGCATTTAAGGCCATCGTCCATTTTTTTGTTTCTTTTTTTGGATCTTCATCATCCATGTCTTTTTCCCCATTGGATTCATACAGATCGGAAGAAAATTGAAGGTGTTTTGAGCCGGTGGCGGTTGCGACGATGATGGATGCGATCCCCCGCAACAATGGAATGTTTTTGACTTTATGAAAGATCGGTTTTTGTTCTCGGGGAAGGCGATAAAACTCAAGTGAGCCGTTACTTTTTCTCATAGCGGTGACCGTAAAATATTTTCCCCCAAACATCACCCCTTCGATTACGGCTTGGCCTCCATATAATGGCTTCGTATGTTTCAATGGAATCCCTCGCTCATCGTAAACTTTTATTATCCTTATTTTAACTTTCTTTTCTGAATAAGGAAAGATCTGTACGAAAGGACGAAAAAGTTTTTTTAGATAGGGCATATTAAAATAGACTCCATACAGGAGGCTATGTAGTGAATGTGGTGAATGGATTTGTCCTGAATCAAACGGGTTTACGAGCTGTACGTTGATAAGTTTATCATTCCAAGTCAGATAAGCTTTTTGACGATGTATGAAAAAGGTTTGATTTTGGTGATGATTCACAGAGTAAACAAAAGGAATGTGTCGGACGCAAGACGAGGAATCTTTATGATGAAGCGATGATGTTCACATCAAGGTCGTCAGATGGAGGTGGGCAGCATGGACGGAAATGCAAATGAAAATGATCAATCAGAACACATTCAGCAAACGATTCCATTGTTGGGATTTGTAGCCATAACCGGTTTTTTTGGAGGGCTTCTATGGAGTTTAGTTGCTTATTTTGCCTATTGGTTTCATTTTACCACCATTGAACCAAACGTTCTGCTAGAACCGTTTACTGTAGGAAAATGGCGGGAAACATGGATTGGTTTTGTCATGACATTGTTCGCTTATGGAATTGTTTCAATCCCAGCAGCCTTTCTCTACTATCTTATTTTCAAAAAAGTGAACTCCATGTGGATGGGAATAGGATACGGCATTGCCTTGCTATTGGCTGTCATATTTATTTTCAATCCAATTTTTCCTGGAATAAAACCGTGGAAACACATTTCTTTCCATACTTATGTGACAAGTCTTTGTCTCTACTCTCTTTACGGCCTATTTGTCGGCTATTCCATTTCTTATCAATATGGAGAGGTATATGGACAATATCATAAAAAGCTTCAAAAACAAGAAAATCAATAAAACGTCACGACTAAAGACTACTGTATGTGATACAAGCGTCCTCTCCTTAATGGAAAAGCGCAAGCTTTCTTTCTATGGATGCATAGAGAAAGAATCATGGTGTGAGTAAAATGTTTGTGGGAGAAATTCTTAGAATTCCCCGAGGAGGGGGTTGGGAACGTAGGTTCGCAATCCCCTCATCGGGGCCACCAAGCAAAGCGCGGTAGGATCCCAAGCAGGAAACATGAAAAAAGGACTCTCTCCCTGGTAAGATGATTATTGACAACACTATCAAACAGGAGGAGAGAGTCCTATGAATATTCAACAACATCTTACCACAAATTCGTTGACATGGAAAGAGATCGAACTGGATTTGTTTCGAGCCTTGCAAAACGCCTTCGCCGAGCTGTTTACGGCTTTGTTGGAGGACATCGACCGACAATTGGCGGAAACTCGGGACAAGCGCCGGTACCACTTGAAAGACAAACGACGCACCACGATTCAAACCCTGTTTGGCGAAGTCACCTTTGAGCGAAACTACTATTTAGACCGAGAACAAAACCGTTACACGTTTTTGCTTGACTCCTTTCTAGCGTTTGATGGATCGCAGTCAATCAGCCCTTGTCTAGAAGAAACGGCGGTGGGATTGGCTGTGGAGTGCTCTTCCTATCGCAAAGCGGCTTGTACGCTTGCCCAGATGGTCGGGTATCCGGTGATGAGCCATGAGGCGATCCGCCAGTTGGTGCTCGAGGCCGAAGCTCCGCTGCACTGCCCGGTTGACCAGCGATATGGACGGGTGCTGTTTGTGGAGGCCGATGGACTGTTTGTCTCTCGCCAAGGGAAGGGCAAACGGGCCAAGGAAGACAAAATCCTGACCGTTCACGAAGGGTGGAAGCGCAACGGCTCACGGATCGAATTCGTGAATCAGCGCCATTACGTCCATGAGGGCAAGAGGGAGGTGTGGGAAGGCTTCGAGGAATTTTTGATGAACGAATATGCCTATGATCCGTGTCGGGATCTTCTTGTCATCAACGGGGACGGCGCTCCATGGATTACCGCGTGCCGGGAGTATTTCAAGGGACGGGTCTGCTTCCAATTGGATCGATTCCACGTGGCGCGTGAGTTGCGCCAATGCTTCTCGGGCCATCCACGGTGGCAGGCGATTCGGCAAAAGCTGGCGAAGCAGGATGAAGAGGGGTTGCTTGTGGAACTGAACAGCGCCCTCGGCACGCTGGGGGACGAAGCGAAAGAACAACAACTGGCTGCCTTGATCCACCGGATCGAATCGATGCCGGGATGCATCCGTGATTACCGGGAATGGCTGAAGGAGCAAGGAGTGGACACAACGGGCATGTATCCGATGGGGAGGGCTGAAAGCGTGATGAGCCAGCTGGCGTATCGGGTGAAATACCGCCGCAGTTGGACAGACAAGGGACTCGGGGCGTTTTTCAAGGCAATGATTGCCCGGATGGATGGGATTCGTCTTTTCGGACGTCGTTTCGGAGAAGAATCGTCGCAGCCGGCGGAGGAAACGGTGTCGACGGCATCCACCAAACAGACGATCGTGAACAAGGCGAAACAACGCGTCCGCCGTCTTTGGCCGGAGATCACGCGGAATAACGTGCCATATTTACAGCAATCGTCCGGGACTCCGATCTATTATGCCCTGTCTGAACTCAAGGGATGGTAAAAAAAGGTATACATATTCGTCCGTCATGGCAAGGGATGAGAGTCCGAAAGCGCTTACGGATGAAATTCAAAAAAATGGTTCGCCAACCTATGACTTACATCTATTTTCAGCGAACCAAAAAAATTCCCACAAAGTCTTGACTGACTCAGAGCCTAAAAAATATTTGCAAAATCTTGTCGGATCGTGTACAATAACTATTGTTCGATAGCAAATGCGGGTGTAGTTTAGTGGTAAAACCTCAGCCTTCCAAGCTGATGTCGTGGGTTCGATTCCCATCACCCGCTCCAATTCATTCAGCATGGGCCTGTAGCTCAGCTGGTTAGAGCGCACGCCTGATAAGCGTGAGGTCGATGGTTCAAGTCCATTCAGGCCCATTTTGTTCCGCAGTAGCTCAGTGGTAGAGCAATCGGCTGTTAACCGATCGGTCGTAGGTTCGAATCCTACCTGCGGAGCCACGCTTCCATAGCTCAGCAGGTAGAGCGCTTCCATGGTAAGGAAGAGGTCACCGGTTCGAGCCCGGTTGGAAGCTTTCTTATGATTTTTGTGGCCCGTTGGTCAAGTGGTTAAGACACCGCCCTTTCACGGCGGTAACACGGGTTCGAATCCCGTACGGGTCATTTCAGAAGAAAAGCTTCTTGCTGTCAACTTCCTGTCATGATGAATATTGGTCCCGTAGTGTAGCGGTTATCACGCCTGCCTGTCACGCAGGAGATCGCGGGTTCGATTCCCGTCGGGACCGCCATTTGCTTGTTGGGCTATAGCCAAGCGGTAAGGCAACGGACTTTGACTCCGTCATGCGCTGGTTCGAATCCAGCTAGCCCAGTTTGCGGAAGTAGTTCAGTGGTAGAACACCACCTTGCCAAGGTGGGGGTCGCGGGTTCGAGTCCCGTCTTCCGCTCCAATGATGGCGGCATAGCCAAGTGGTAAGGCAGAGGTCTGCAAAACCTTTATCACCGGTTCGAATCCGGTTGCCGCCTCCATATAATAAGCCGATGTGGCGGAATTGGCAGACGCGCACGACTCAAAATCGTGTTCCCTTGTGGAGTGTGGGTTCGACTCCCACCATCGGCATCGAAAAGTTAGTAAAATTAAGGTTTCAACAGAAATGTTGAAGCCTTTTTTGTTGGTTCTATGTCAAATGTTCTTTTTTGGGTTCTATGTCAAATGTTGGGGTGGTGACGTCATGTCGCCACCCTTATCCAATAT
>JADBKC010000136.1 GCA_014896555.1 Caryophanales bacterium
GGCCCAATGCCTAAAAGACCGTTTTCTGACTGCAGCACGACTTGCTTGTTTTCTGAAATATAGTTGGCTACAAGAGTCGGCATTCCAATTCCAAGATTCACGTAAAATCCATTTTCAATTTCTTTTTCTGCTCGTCTAGCAATTCTTTCACGAACTGCGGCTTTGTCATTGCTCATTCTATTCTCTCCTTCCCTTCATTCTTTTGGCAATCTATTTTTCACTGTGAGTCTTTCAATGCGTTTTTCTTGTTTGCCCTCGATCAGTGTTTGCACATAGATGCTTGGTGTATGAATAAAATTCGGGTTAAGTTCTCCTATTTCATAAAGTGTTTCAACTTCTGCAATTGTCACTTTTCCGGCAGCTGCGATCATTGGATTAAAGTTTCTTGCTGTTTTGTGATAAACGAGATTCCCCATTTTATCGCCTTTCCAGGCACGGACAAGGCTAAAATCAGCTGTCAGCGCTTCTTCAAGAAGATATTCTTTTCCGTTGAATACTCTCGTTTCTTTTCCTTCCGCAATCGGAGTGCCAACGCCTGCCGGTGTATAAAAAGCAGGAATTCCCGCTCCGCCGGCGCGAATTTTTTCCGCAAGCGTTCCTTGCGGGATTAATTCAACTTCGATCTCCCCTGTTAATACTTGACGCTCAAATTCTTTATTTTCCCCAACATATGAACCGACCATTTTCTTAATTTGTTTGTTTTTCAGTAGAAGGCCAAGACCCCAATCATCTACACCGCAATTATTGGAAATGACCGTCAAGTCCTTTACACCTTTTTCAACCAAGGCCAAGATAAGGTTTTCCGGAATTCCGCAAAGACCAAAACCGCCGACCATGAGTATAGCGCCATCTTGAATGTCAGCTACTGCTTCATGGAAAGATGTACATATTTTTTTCATTTGCATTCACTCCTTTATCGAAAACGCTTTCTATTTTTTAAAAAATTTACGCCAACTCTACAATTGTCGCTACTCCTTGACCGCCGCCGATGCACAGAGTTGCAAGGCCTTTCTTTGCATTTCGCCGTTTCATCTCATGAATCAAGGTGACAAGAATTCTCGCTCCGCTTGCTCCTATCGGATGTCCGAGTGCGATCGCACCGCCATTAACATTTAAAATATCTTTATTAAAATGCAGCTCTCTGTCCACAGCTAGGGACTGAGCGGCAAACGCTTCATTCGCTTCGATCAATTCCATTTCCTCGATAGACATAGAGGCTTTTTCAAGCGCCTTTTTCACTGCAGAAACAGGACCGATTCCCATAATGCTAGGGTCTACTCCGGCATTTGCATTTCCCTTTATCGTAACAAGGGGTTTAAGGCCAAGTTCCTCCGCTTTTTCCTTGCTCATCACTAAAAGTGCAGCTGCACCGTCATTGATTCCTGAAGCATTCCCTGCTGTAACACTGCCGTCCTTTTTGAATGCGGGGCGCAAACTTGCCAGCTTTTCAACCGTTGTTCCCTTTTTTGGGTATTCATCTGTATCAAAAATGACAGGTTCTCCTTTGCGCTGTGGAATCTGAACGGGAACAATTTCATCTTTAAATTTACCTTCTTCGATTGCTTTTGCAGCTTTTTCCTGGCTCCATGCCGCAAATTCATCCTGCTCCTGTCTGCTTATCCCATATTGGGCGCAAAGATTTTCAGCTGTAACTCCCATATGATAATCGTTAAAAGCGCACCATAAACCGTCAGAAATCATACTGTCGATTAATTTTTGGTCACCCATTTTAAAGCCGTCCCGTGCATTTTTTAATAAATAAGGTGCCTGGCTCATATTTTCCATACCGCCGGCAACGACAATTTCCGCATCTCCGGCTAAAATGGCCTGGGTTGCTAGATGCACTGCTTTTAACCCTGATCCGCACACTTTGTTGATTGTCATCGCTGATACGCTGTACGGAAGCCCTGCTTGTATCGCTGCCTGGCGCGCAGGGTTTTGGCCAAGTCCGGCCTGCAATACATTTCCCATAATGACTTCATCAACTTGTTCCGGTTTCACTCCTGCTTTTTCAAATGCTGCCTTAATCGTGACTGCGCCAAGCTCTGGAGCAGAAATATCTTTTAGCGCACCGTTAAAACTGCCGATTGCTGTTCTGACAGCACTCACTATTACTGCTTCCGTTTTTCTCATTTTTCCCATCCTTTCTATCCTTCTTCATACTTAAATTAGTTCGACCGAAAAGGCAAAATCCCTTTTATTTTATTAAAATTTTTATTATTCTTGCTTTTCGAAATTCACTCTACATAAAATAATGATGAGAAGGAGGGATACACATGACGCTTCATTTCCCTGAACATGTGACAATTATTGAAGTTGGTCCGAGAGACGGGCTCCAAAACGAAAAAAACTTTATACCTACTGATGCAAAAAAGAAATTTATCAACGCATTAAGGCTTGCCGGCGTGCAAGAAATGGAACTCACTTCTTTCGTTTCTCCAAAATGGGTTCCGCAGATGAGTGATGCGGCTGAAATTGTGGAAGAATGCCTCGATGAAGGGACAAGAAACATTGTACTTGCGCCAAACCGCAAAGGAATCGACCGTGTGTATATAACCGGCTGCAAGGCGGTCGCTTTATTCGTCGGAGTCAGCAACACCTTTAATCAAAAAAATATTAATAAAACAACAAGGGAAAGTATGGATGAGGTAAAACCGATTATTAAAGAGCTGAAGGAAAAAGGATATTTTGTCCGCGCGTGTATCTCAACAGCCTTTTACTGCCCTTATGAAGGAAAAATGTCTGAAGAGGACACAATAAAGCTTTGCAATGAGTTTGTGGCTGCAGGCGCTGACGAGCTGAGTGTCGCAGATACGATCGGCATGGCGGCTCCCCACGAGTCTTATTCTTTATTCTTAAAATTAAAGAAAGCGTTTCCGAGCACTTTGCTGACTGCCCACTTTCATGACACGCGAAAAATGGCCTTAACGAACATTTTCGCGGCGATGCAAGCAGGGATTACCCGTTTTGATACATCTGCCGGAGGTCTTGGCGGATGTCCTTTTGCACCCGGTGCTGCGTGAAATGCAGAAACAGAGGACGTTGTTTACATGCTTGAGCGCATGGGCATCCGGACCGGCATTGATTTAGAAAAACTTTTGCAAGCAATTGAAATTGTCCGGCCGCACCTTACCCGCCCAATTGAAAGCACCTATTACAAGCTAACGCTCAACCAGTTTAAACAATGAATAAGCTTTCTCCTTCTAACTCATCTTATTAAGCAAAGGCCAACTCGAAGGGAGAATGACCATGAGCCAGAATAGAGAAAAAGGATACAGCCAAAAGGAAAAGCCCGGCGCTGATACAGTCAAACAAACAATTGCAGCAGAAGACCTTGAAAAAGCAATCCATCTGACAAAACGGCAAAATTCAAAACAATAGTCTTAAAAAAGGCAAAATCCCTGTGATTTTGTCTTTTTCATGCCAATTGATGGTAAAATAGAGACGACTACATTTGTGAGGGATCGTCTTTGATCTTCAGTGATTGATTTTTATCTAATTTTTTTATTATCGCGATTATTTCGAAATAACCTCGATTTTTTCAGTTTTATCGCGATTTGCATCTTTTCAACATTTAAAAATTGCAATTGCAGGGGCACTAGCCTTGTGATCCCAAATAAATTTTCAACTAATTTTTGTTCTTCACCTTATGATAAAACTCTTGTATAATAAATCAAAAGAACATTTTCCATAGAAAGGAAAGACAGAAATGGCGGGAGTAACAAATGAAATGATTTTACAAGCAATTAAAGAATCATCTGAACAACTAAATAATCTAGAAATAAGAATGGATCGTTTAGAATCAAAAATGAATGGCTTAGAAAAAAAAATGGACGGATTGGAAAAGAGAATGGACAGTTTGGATAAGAAGACGGGCTGTCTAGAAAAAGATGTAAAGGAAATGAAAGAGCAGTTAGCAGATATTGCTGTAGGCCAAAAAATTTTAGTAGAAGAATTGTTTATAAATAAAACAGATATCAAACGGGTCAAAACTGCTCTAAATATGTATTGAAGCCAATCTATAAAAATCAGAGACAGTCAATCTTAAACGTTTTCGTCCCATTCCGCTACATTTTTCCCGTTTGATTAGAGATCAAGTCGGGCATATGCTTTTAATTTTTTCTTTTCAGCTTATGCCGAGAGGCCTATTTGGACCATTCGCTTTTTCTTTTGCAAATCCTCTGGCACATAGAGATGAAATCGATCAGCAATTTGTATCGTATTCATAAACCATTCTTGGCAAAAGGCAGGACATGCTTTTGCCAAATCCATGACCACTGTAATTGGATCGCGGAGCTCATGTTTTACAGCATAATCACACAGTTCCTCTTCCTCTCAAGAAAATGCCCTCCTTTAGATCACTAGCGTTGCATAAAAAACATAAGAAAAAGTCAAGAGTATAAAATTTGGATTATTTTAAATAATATACCAAAAAATGTATGGTCTGAATATTCTGATTTTATATTTCTGAGTATTTTTTAAAAAAAGGATAAGGGGACCTATTTGAAGGTAGTCCTTATCCATATTTTTACAAATAAATAGGGTCATATGTTACATCATCTAAATGCTGTACATCTCCTTTTTCAAACTGTGCTAGGGTTTCAATGAAAATTTGTTCATGGTTAAGTGGCCTTCGTCCATATGATGATCGATCAGGTGTTTTAAATAGTTCTTTTATAAATTCGAAGAAACTTTTTGACCAATATTCTTCTATAAATTCAAACATCTCAAGGAGCGTTCCCTTGTAACTTACTTTTTTCTTCATCAATAAAGTTAAACAAAAAGTAATCATGGCTATGTAAATTTGGTTGAAAACAGCGTTCTCGCTCTTTCCATAACATCTTTTAATGATTAAATGCTGCTTCATCCACTTGAAGAAAAGTTCAATTTGCCAGCGATTACGGTAAAGTTCACTTATTTCTTGTGCACTCATTTTTGCATCATTAATGATGATCGATAGGGTATTTCCTTGACTATCTTTCGTTTCTATCAGTCTAACGGGGTATTTCATCCTTCCCAGCTTTACGATTGCTTCCCGAGAAATGTTTGACGATGGGTCAACGGGAAGTTCTTCAATGACATGGATGACAGTGTTTTCCTTGATACGAGTACAAAATCGAATATTATCACGGCAGTACTCATCAAACTTTTTAAAATCAAAGTAACCCCGGTCAAACACATGGAGCGCATCCTTATCGATGATCATGAAACCATCTAACTGTGTGACATCTGCTCGTCTAGCAGGAGTAATCATGATTTTGTCTGGGAAAGTTTCCCCTTCATGAAATACTACTCGAGTATGGATTTTAACTCCAGCTTTTGTTTGTCGAAAATCAGCCCATCGATACTGGCTAAGGCATAAGGAGATGGTTGTTGAATCAATAAGATGGATGTTTCCTAGTAAATCATCGCCCTTTTCTTTTCCGAATTCCCGATGGATTTGTTCAACCAAGTGATGGAAAATAACTTCAAAAATCTCCGGGGGTAGATCGGAGAGTTTGCGAGAAAGTTGGGATTTACTAATACTTTTTAAGCCAAGTTCTTTCTGTAATTTCTTTTTGTTTTTCACCTTAAAACTGATTTTTTTTAAGCTATCAAGCTGCTTCAATTGGGCATATATAAAAAGTTTCGTAAATGTTAAGCTATCCAGCTTTTTCACATATTGATCAAGCTTCATCTGATCAATCATTTTTAAAAAAACTTTTTCGTCTATTGGTTGGATGTATTCCTTAAATACTGTTTTTATGGTATTCTTGTCCATAGATTCTCCTTATAATTGGGATTTGGACAGGACTACCTACCTTCCACCTAATTATAAGGTTTTTTTATGTACTTTTGAACAAAAAATACCATTAATCACAAATGATTCAATAAAATTTTTATGGGAAAAGCCTTGACAAATTAAATTTTATTTAATGCAACGCTAGTGCCTTTAGATCATGAAGCCTGTATTGTGGGTATGTCCTTTACGAATCGCAAATCATCGATCCCTAGTACCAAACCATGTCGTTCTACCGCCTCTTGATAGATTTATTTAATGAAAAACAGAGATTGTAAATTTTCTACAACATAATCTGGATAAATCTTTGTTTTTTCAATATCCTCCTTGCTGGAAGCTCCAGTTAACACAAGACATGTACGGCAATCATTTGTTTTTCCTAACATAATATCGGTTTCTAAACGGTCTCCAATGATCAAACACCTATTACTATTTATCTTTAATTTTTCTAGAACTTTATGACCGTAAAAAGAGGACGGCTTCCCGATCACATGACAAATCGGTTGTTCCGATGCTGCTTCTATTGCTTTAGCTATTGCCAGCGTATCTGAAATATACCCTTCAGGAACTGGGCAAAACGGATCTGGATTCGTTGCAATTAGTTTGGCTCCATTACGTACTGCGTTCATTGCCAAATTGAGCTTTTCGTAAGTAAAGGAACAATCCAGCCCGACAAGTACATGTGTTGCGTCCATAGGATTGTCTGTCATTTTTAATAAAAAATTGTTAAATTCTTCTGAAATAGCTTTTTCACCGACAATATAGACTACAGAGTCTGGAGATTGTTCTAAAAAGTAAATAGCTGACATATAGGAAGCTGTAATCACTTCATCTAGTTCAGCTTTAATTCCAAAATGATTAAGCCGCTGTCTGCATTCTTCTCTTGTTTGTGTCGATGTATTTGTAATAAAAAGAATTTTTTTGTTATGGCGCCTTAATCGGTCGATCGTTTCTTTTACACCGGGCAAAAGTTTATTGCCAATATATATAGTTCCATCTAAATCAAAACAATATGCATCAAAATCGTCAATGTGCAACAATACAATACTCCACCTTTATTCTGTTGAAAGTTCTTTTAGAAGAATTTCTTTGCCCTCGCGTAACTTTTCTAACGGTGTTCCGGA
>JADBKC010000137.1 GCA_014896555.1 Caryophanales bacterium
TATATTCGCAATCAAAAAACTGATGATCGTAATCAAAACGACAAATCCTTTATATGAAACTACAGGGAATCGTTCTGAAAAAAACTGGGCACATGCCACCACTAATCCAATACAAGTCGTTAATACCGCCAGCGCAACAATGATGCCGAGAAGTACTTTGCCGCCTGCACCAAAAAGGAGGCTGACTGCCTTGGATAGTATTTCTCCCCCATTTTCGAAAGTACCGTGCGAGGCCATTTTAACACCGATGTAGCCTGTTCCAATATAAACAATTGCCAGTCCCGAACCAGCGATCATTCCAGCTTTAACAGTCATCGTCACCATTTTCTTGCCATTCTCGATTCCTCTTTCTTGAAGTGCGTTGACCACCACAATACCAAATGCTAAAGCGGCAATGGCATCCATCGTTAAGTAACCTTCCATAAACCCTTTTGCTAAAGGAGCATGGGAGTATTCAGTGGACGGCGGCTGAATAGAACCATTCAACTTTAAGAAGCCCGTCACACATAAAACAGCAATAGAGGCAAGCAGCAACGGAGTCAATAATTCTCCAACTCGATCTACCATCTTGGATGGATTTAGACTTAACCAAAGTATCATAATAAAAAGATGATGCTAAATAAAATTAAGCTAACGGTACCTGCTTCGTTAGATAAGAATGGTTTGACACCCATTTCAAACGCAACATTAGCGCCGCGCGGAATGGCAAAAAATGGTCCGATCACTAAATAAATGACAATGGCAAAAAGTAGTGCAAAACGAGGATGGACCTTTTCAGCAATCGACATGACTCCGTTTTTGGACAACGCAATCGCCGCCACCGCTATAATGGGCAAACCTACTCCCGTTATGATAAATCCAATGATGGCTGGCCAAAAAGACCGTCCCGATTCAATCCCTAATAAGGGAGGAAAAATTAAATTTCCCGCGCCAAAAAAAAGCGCGAAAAGCATAAGCCCTACAACCCATAACTCTTTTCTTCTCATGACGTTTCCCCTTTCTCTATGTTGTATAAGCTAACTAACCAATTGGCTAGTACTGGTTTTTTAAAACAATCACTCTGCTAGACACCAAGAGGATATCGAGAATTTTTCAAATTTTTCCTTTTCTTTCGGATGAACTGGCTTCATGATTTCCAGTACTTTATCAGAATACTTTTCCAATAAAAAAACTCGTCCAATAAAGGGACGAGTCAAATCGCGGTACCACCCTAATTCCGTAAATATACAGCACTTATAAGGCGTACATACGCCTAGTCTTGGTAACGGAAGATTCCGGCAATGCTTACTGTACTCTTTCAGCATAGCGTCTCCAAGAGGATCTTCAGTATAAGTCTGTCCGTCGGCTTCCACCTAGTCCCGACTCTCTGGTGAACAGATATTTATCTGCCCTTATATCGCTATCTTTTCTTAAATTAGAGAAGAAAGGGAAAATAAAGGCCAGATAAATCGAACCGGCTTTGTTCACTTTATACCTACTCTTCTTATCATCGACTTTCACTGATTGTTTACCATCTTAACAAGTCCTAAAATTATTGTCAATATAATTTTTTAATTTTTTTCAAAAGCTAAATTTTTGTAATTCATTCAAATTTAAAGGGTTCATGTTTCAAATTTTGATCAATATGATTTTTCTAATATATTATTTAAAAATAATCTATGATTCAACAATGAATTTCTAATGTTCTCAGCCTATTGAATGCAGCAGCAATTTCCAATGTTCTCGGCCGTGCGAGTTCACCTGGATTTTTTGGGTAGCTTGCAAAAGAAGCAAGCCCTTCCTCATTCATTTTTCTTTCAACAATCAATAGGAGTTCAGAAACGGTCATTCTTTTTTTCAGCAACCCATTTTTTTCTATCCAATAGAAAATTTCTGCGATCATAGCTGTCTGGCTTGGATGGACAATTTGTTCCACCGCTTGAAGCGAGATGATTTCATTTCCGTAAAGAATTTCGTATTTTCCTTTCGCTGCTGCCTTTTCTTTTTTTCCTTTCCTGCAGTTTAGCGATTGAGGCAACGGGATGCGGCCCTGAAGTTTTCCAAACGTCTCTCCTCCTTCTCGAACACGTTGAGTGGAAAAACGTTTGGCAATTTCTTTTGCCTGTTCAGTTACATCCAATGGCAAGTAGTGATCATTTTCATGACCACATCGGCCACATCTAAATAATCTCCAGAACCTCCTAATACAAGAATAGTGGACACGCCGTGTTGTTTCAATAATGAACGTACCTTATCCACAAATGGCGTGATCGGTTCTTTTTTTTCGAAATGAGAGCCTGCATTCGTGCATCACGGATCATAAAATTGGTCGCAGAAGTGTCCTCATCCATTAGAAGAACTTTCGCTCCAGCTTCTAATGATTCCATAATATTGGCGGCTTGTGACGTACTTCCGCTTGCATTTTCGGTGCTAAAATGCAATGTATCTTTTTCAAACGGCAGGTTTTGAATAAAAGGTTCGATATTGACCGACGCCACGCTTCTCCCATCTTCAGACCGAATTTTCACAGCGGTTTCATCCGTTATGACAAATTCCCTGCCATCCCCTTCAATATGGTTATAGACTCCTTTTTCAATCGCTTGAAGCAGTGTGCTTTTTCCGTGGAAACCGCCTCCAACGATCAATGTGACCCCTTTCTTGATTCCCATTCCTACAATAGGTTCCGAACGATGAGGAAGAGAAATGGAAACTTCCATTTCTTTCGGACTCTTAAAAGGAATGGACTTTTCTTTTGGCACTGGCAGATCGCTAATCCCGCTCTCGCGCGGCAAAATCGAGCCGTTGGCAATAAAAGCAATATAATCATGTTCTTTCATCCATTGGCGGACGGCAGATTGCTGGTCACATAATCGAACCACTTGGTCAAAATCAGCTTTTGAAGCAGAATAGACCGCTTCTTTCACGATTTCCGGAAGATCTTGAAAGAAAATGGTTTCCGCTTCTCTTCCTAAAATGGTTCTTCCGCGTGCCGGAAGCCCCACTGTTAAGCAAATAGAGAGTGTTTGATCAATCTGAACAGCGGTTCGTTCTAAAATCTCTTGTCCTGGAACGTCAATTCGAATTTGTCCGCTTTTTCCTGATCCCATCACCGACTGTCGCCTTTTTTTAAACGAATGGGCAAGTCTGCGTGCCAACAAATCTTCACAATAAATCTTTCGCATCTTCTTTCTGTAATGATCCTTTTCCAGTTTCAGCTTTTGAAGTGGAACGATAAGTCTGATTTTCGTTGGAGTCGCAAATGGGTCTTTTTGAACATGGTCGACGATGAGCGTATAATCCGAAAAACGGTACTCTCCGCGTAATCGTTGGTAGGAAGAATAGCCTTTTCCATCTATTTGTCGCAATAATTGTTTCATGTGTTCCATTTGATTTTCACCCCTACACTATCAAATATTAGAAATACGCAGTAGAACAGCCGCACTCCGATTCCGTTTCATCCCCATTGGTTTATTATTCAAAACGGTCATTCTTTTGGCAAGACCAGAATTTTCGCAGTAAAATGACACTTGGCTTTGAAAAAAAGAAACTTTAGTGCCCGGCCCCAACTCCAAAAGATGAGATGAAAAAAATCAGTCACTAAAGTTTGTTTTGGAATTTAAATACTTTGAATAAGTAGTTTTCGCAATAACGGATACAAAACATCCGGTAATTCTTCTACATTGGAAACAAGAACCGTGTATTTTCCATAAATGTTTTCCATCGTCTTTTTTTGCCATTCCTCAATCCCGCTTTTGGAGAGAAATACATTGATCACCTTGATCCCTTGTTTTCGGGCTTCCACAACGGCTTCATGGGTATCGATGATTCCATTTTGAGCGTAATTCATGGCAGCCGGCTCCCCATCCGAAAAAACAAGCAGAAATTTTTGCTTTTCAGAACGACGAAGGATTCGTTCTGTCATGATGCGAATGGCAAAACCGTCTCGGTTGTCTTCTTCAGCATTCAATTGCAAAATTTCGGGTCCGTTTGCTGGATTTAAAGAGGAGGAATAATTGATCACCGTATGCAAATAATTGGGCTGACGCTCGGGAGTGGCTTCATTCGCATCTTCCCAAAAACCTGCGATCTCATGAGGTACTTTCACGGATTTTAGCGCCTCATGAAACAGTGTAATTCCCACCTTTGTCTCGTTCATTTTATCTTCCATGGAAGCAGAACAATCGACCAAAAGGGCAAAAGCAGCATCAATCTCCCATGAGGGCTGGTGCTTTTTATAAAAGAGTCTTGGCTGTTCCTCCAAAAAATAGCGGAGAAGATTTTTGTCCAATCGTCCAAAATGCAAATGGTTCCGAGGATGACTATTTTTACGCTCCATTATTTCTGTAATCAATTTTTTTAGCTTTTTCTTAAGAGGAGCGATGGAAGATTTCAGTTGTTGATAATGGAGAATCTCTTCCGGACGCGGAATAGCTGCTCTTTTAAACACTGGATAGGCAAAACGATTTTCCTTTCCATATTCGGCTTTACCTGATTGTTTTTTCGCATCCCGCATTTGTTCGGCCTCAAGCGAGGAAAAATCATGCCGAGAGGATTTTTGCGATGATCCTTGGACGATGCCGAGAGCTTGGTCCTCCACATCTGCTTCGCGAACAACATCTCCCAGCAGATCGCTCTTAGAACCTTGGTCTAAATCAAACTGAAGAAACGATTTTCCTTTGTCTTTTGTTTCCCGATGCCAAGTTTGAAACTGTTCCTCCATCAAGTCTTCATCATCATTCTTTTTCTCAGTACGGTTATGACATTCCAACGAATCCATTCTTTTTAAGTTCTTCCAGGATAACTCATCTTCTAATTGGAAAACAGTTTCCGGCAGGTGAAAATACTCATTCAGCATGTCTTTTTCCGACAGTTCATCAAGAACTTCTACGACTTGCAAACAACGGCGGCTAACGTCGCTTGTAGAATTCGCATCCAAAATAAGCAATAACGTTTGTTCAATAAACGGAAATACCGAATCCAGCTTTTCACCAAGACTCCCGGCAGCATCCAATGGCGACTCTGCATTCAGCATAAGATAAATCTTGCAAAACAAAGCATCTGTTAGGACGCTCTTTACGAAATTGGCGTTCATCTGTGTTCGAAAATGCTGTTTATAAAGTTTTCGACGGATGGCAAAAGAACGTTTTGTGCCTGGCCGGAGACGCGTGCATATATCTTCAAGACGCAAATCTTCAGCAAGCACAAACAGTTGTTTGGCAAAAGAAGAAATGGAAGTCTTTTTTACCTCTCTTACATACTGTCGGATTTGTTCATAGTCCGTATAATGCAAGCTGCCAATGGCTCTTAAATACACATCGCTCTTCAATCCGTTGACTTCATCATACGCCGTGCGATGATCCCAAAAATAGCTTACAAAAACTTTTTGTTGACTTCTATCAAGGTAGGAAAACGGACCGAATTCCACTTCCATTTCTTTATTTTTCGATAAAGTCTTCGCCAAGTCGGTCAGCTGCATATATAAAAATGAATCGATTTTTTCATCGCTAAATTGGATAAACCTCTCCATATCCATCCCTACCCGAATATCGTCTCAGCGATGTTTTGAACCGCTGCTTTTTCTCTCTCATCTTCCAATTTATCTATAATCGCTCGCTTAATGGCGCGAATCGGCGGCAGAAAAACGGCTAAATCACAGGCATCAATCAGCGCTCGAATGGAAGCCGCCTCTTCTGAAATAATTCCGTTTTTGGCTTGCTCGATTAAATCGGAAGAAAGGGCCACAAATTGATCAATCTTTCGTTCCTCTTTCAGGAGGCTTTGATCAAGCAACACCTTTTTTACCGTTTCTCCGCTAATATAAGGTACTTCAATCACAACAAAGCGGTTTTTGAGTGCTTCATTTAGCGGCGCCGTTCCAATATATCCTTCATTAATGGCCGCGATGACGCCAAAATCATGATCCGCTCTGACCACTTCTCCCGTAAAGGGGTTTGTAATGGTTCGTCGGTAATCAAGAACTCCGTTTAGTATCGGAAGTGTTTCCGGTTTGGCCATATTAATTTCATCTATATATAATAAATGCCCTTTTGTCATCGCACGGATAACAGGGCCGGGAATAAATTCAATGACTTGTTTTCCGTTTTTTTCCTGAATCGTTTTAAATCCCAGCATCGCCTCTGCGTCGAGATCCACCGAACAATTGATGCTGTGCATCGGCTGCGAAAATAATGCCGCCAACGTCTCTGCAAGCCTTGTTTTCCCTGAACCGGTTGGTCCTTTTAGCAATATATTTTTCCCCATTGCTAAAGAAATGGCCGAATCGACAAAAATCGCCGGATCTTCGGCATTGTATCGTATTTTTATCTCTCGTTCCTCAGTTTTAAACCGCTTGGACCGTTTGTGAATTTCTTCTTGAACGGTCTGCGGCAAATATTCTAGAGAACTCATATTTCCTTTTCTGTTCCTTTCTATGAAGAATTTTAAAAATTTTCATTTATCATCAATAGTAGGGGATAGACATCCTTCGAGACAACCATATCCCATTACCGATCAAATGATCACATTTAACATCCAAAAACGCAATCATTTTTCTCGTTCAATTAAGTAGACGTGGAAAATGAAATTTGTGATGAAACTATTTTACACTTTATTATAACTTGACAGAAGAAACAAGACTATTTATACGGGCCGCTTATAAACAAGAAAAAGATCAATCAAAAATGCACTTTCTTTTTCAGATAAAAAATTTTGAAGATTCTTTAGAAATCATCATTGTCATTATTTTTCACAACAAAAAAGCTGATTACATTCGCAATCAGCCTAAGCATTGACATTATCGATGACTA
>JADBKC010000138.1 GCA_014896555.1 Caryophanales bacterium
GTTCTTTGATCCGCTATTCAGCTAAAAAAGCCCGAGAAATTTTTTCTTTTTGATTCTTTGCGGCGGTTCTTTCATGATATTCTGGCCGCTGACTGCCAATTCTGCATTTTCTTGAAAGTAATAGACATAATCCAATCCAAATTCTTTTTCGAGCCGATCCAACGTCTCCATCATTTTGAACGGGCGCTTGTTTGTATTGTGTGCGTCTGAAGCAATAAAATGCACTAAGTTGGCTTCAATCAGCTGTTCCGTAAATTTCTGAATTTTTTTCCCGAAATAGCCGATGAAGCTAGCAGCGGTAATTTGCGCTGCCGCTCCGTTTTTGATCAGATTGTACAATTTGTCAGGGTACTGGACCAGTTCCAAGTTTCGTTCGGGATGGACAATAACAGGTGCAAGCCCCCTCATTTGCATATCGAAAAGCAGCTGTTCCGCATACCTAGGAACGTAGCCAGACGGAAATTCCACTAATACATAGGAGGAATCCCCGCCAAGAGTCACAATATCGCCCTTTTCATAGTCTTGAAGGAGCTCTCCGTAAATCCGCACTTCTTGGCCGGGAAGGACCGTTACGCTGATCCCTTCTTGTTCCAAATGCGCATTTACTTCCATCACTTTTGCGACAATCTCTGATTTGCGATTTTCATATGTTCCGTTCATATGATGGGGAGTGGCGATGATCGTGTGAATTCCCTCTTTTTCTGCTTGTTTGGCCATTGCAGCTGCTTCTGTCAACGATTGAGCCCCATCGTCCACCCCAGGTAATATATGGCAGTGTATATCGATCATCGTCTCCACCTGCTTTCGCCAAAGATTATTTTAATAAAAAGGACAGATTGTTGCACAGAATCTATATAATACTTCCGAATATTATGTAAGAAAAAAATCCTTTTTAGCCGTTTCTGTTCCTATTTGTCCCCGTAGTAATAATAATAGCTTGAACTTTTCAGCGCTTTACTGTTTAAGACAGCGCCCAACAGCTTTGCTTTCGCCGCTTGAAGCAATTCTTTCGCCTTAAGAGCATTTTCCAATTCCGTTTCCCCGCTTTTGACAACCAGCACCGTACCTTGGCATTGGTTTGCCAATACTTGAGCATCGGTGACTGCCAAAACAGGCGGCGAGTCAAATATGACGAGATCATACTGTTTGTACGCTTCCGTCAACATTTGTTCCATCATCCTCGAACTTAACAGTTCAGCCGGATTGGGCGGAATCGGACCCGAAGATAAAAGATCGAGCTTCTCAACATCGGTTGCTTGGACCGATTCCACCAGCGATGCCTGTCTCGTCAGCACATTGGTCAAACCGATCGTATTGTTTACACGAAACGTATAATGCATCGTCGGTTTCCGTAAATCACTGTCCACTAGCAAGACGCGCTTTCCTTGTTGGGCAAAAACAATGGCCAAGTTAGCAGCGGTCGTGGATTTTCCTTCCCCCGGGCTTGCAGATGTCACCATAAACGATCGGATGTCGTCATCAGCAGATGAAAATTGAATATTGGTACGTATCGTTCTGTACTGTTCTGAAATAGGCGATTTGGGATTCAATTTTGCAATTAACTTCCGTGTATTGTTCATTTTATTTGTTTTACGAGCCAAACGTCTCACCCCTCACTTGTTTTCGATGCGATGAACGCTGGGTGGCCGATTTTACTTCTTCATCTGAAATCGTGGTGACCATGCCGAGAACCGGCAATTCCAACAGCTTTTCAATATCTTGTTCGCTTTTGATCGTATTATCCAAATATTCAAGCAGGAACGCCAGCCCTACGCCTGCCATTAAACCGACGACTACAGCGATCGCAATATTTAGGAGCGGCTTCGGCTTTACAGGCGTCATGTCTTTTCCTAAATTGGCTTTGGATAGAATGCTAACATTATCGACATTCATAATTTTCACAATTTCTTTTTTAAACACTTCTGCTATTTTATTTGCGATTAACACCGCTTTGTCAGGATCAGGGTCTTGAACTGATACGTTCAGTACTTGGGAATTCTGTTCGCTGTCAACGGTGATTTTTTGATTTAACGTTTCAGGCGTCATGTCCAATTTCAATTCTTTAATAACTTTTTCCAAAACGGCCGGACTTTTGATAATCACGCTGTACGTATTCACAAGCTGCAAATTGGCCTGCACTTGATTGAAATCGTACATTTGCTGATCGTTTTTTGACTGGTTGACAAGCAGCTGCGTAGAAGCCTGGTAAATCGGAGTAAGAATAAAAAAGCTGATTAATCCACTTATCAGGGCTGCCAGTACCGTAATCAATACAATCATACGCAGCCGTTTTTTCATAGTCTCCATTAATTCTCGCAGGCTGATCGTTTCTTCCATAATGTCCTCCTTTAGTAAGTTTAAATAAGTCCAAAGTCCGAGGACTTTATACTATATGATTCTAAGATACTATTAAACAGGAAAATTATATCATAGTTGCTAATTTTGATAAACCTTGTCATAATCTTATTGAAAAATGTTATCGTTAGCACTTAAATTTAAACCCTTTTGAAAGATTTTAGAAAAACTTTTTGAAAATAGTGATCGTTTTGGAGGATTATGGATGAAAAATTTGATGACGTTGTTATTCGCAGTGGTCGTTGCCCTCTTTCTACTTGCAAGCTATTGGTATTGGAAGGAAAAAACGACCGTCGATTCAACCGCTGTGGTGACACCCGTTTCCGAAAACGGATCAAATGAAAGTTGGCAAGATTTGTCGAATCATTGGCCGGATCAGGCTCGCAAACAGCTGGAAAAATCATTCCAGGATGGAAAGCCATTCCAAGTAGCCATTGTCGGTTCTAAAGCACTTGGAAAAGAGGATAACGGCTGGTCTGTTCAACTGAAGAAAACGCTAGAGACCGCCTACAGCCCGGTACTGAAAGTATCGATTTGGGAAGAAGAAGGAACATCACTCGACTTTCTTCAAAATGGGGAGATAGAGAAAATTGCCGTTTCCAAACCCGATATGATTCTGTTCGAGCCGTTTACATTAGCTGACAACGGCAACGTATCTATAGAAGACAACCATACGGTTATACATACGTTTGTGCGTGATGTCAAAGCGGAGAACGAACATGCAGTTGTGATGATCCAGCCGCCAAATCCGATTTACGATGCATCCAACTATCCGGAGCAAGTCAAATCACTTAAGGAATTCGCAAAAACAGAAGGATTGAACTATATCGATCATTGGAAAGTTTGGCCGGACTACTCCTCTGACAAACTGAAAGATTATATCGATGAAAACAACGGCTTACCGAACGCCAAAGGACATGCTTTATGGGCGAAGTTTTTGAAAAAGTACTTTATGGCTTCATAAAATTCAAGACTTATAACATGAATTCCGTATGTTCCATTGCGGTCCTTGTTATTTTCCCGCTGATAGCCTTTCCCCTTTTTTATTTCGGCCGCAATGGCTAAATGACGGATCCACAAGAATCTCCTCTCCATTTTTCACTCCGCCACAAACTTCAATTGCATCCAGAAATCTTATCATTTAAGTCTATCTTGTAATATTTTCTACATAACTAGATCAGAGCAGATGAATGCTCAATTATTGTTCGACAGCGTTAGAAATTGCCCGGGAAATTTAGACAGAAAAATTTGGCAAAAAGAATCATTTTTCCTCCTCATTAGCACGACGGATCGTATGAATGTCCACCTTTGTCGCTGCTCTAAACGAATCCGTTATACAGTGGACAATTTCAAATAATACAAAAATAAAGGAGCAGTTTTTCTGACAAACATGGGAAAGTCTAGAAAGTAAGAGGTGAATGAATAATCCCCTTGTCCGGAGCCAACCTAAGATTGACTTCAAAAAGGAGGGGTATGGATGGAACACGTAAAAGCACTAATTATAAAGTTTGTCATGGTTTTGGCGATATTAGCGTTCGTGCTTGGATTATTTTACAGAGTGGATTTCGGTGAATATTTTACCATAAGCTTAATTGTGACGGTCGTAGCCTATATGTTAGGTGACCTTTTCATTCTTCCGCGTTTCGGCAATACTGCTGCTACCATTTCCGATTTTGTATTGGCATATATTTTAATATGGGCCGTCGGAAGCGGTATTATAAATGAAAACATTTCCCTTGGCTGGGCAAGCTTCTGGTCTGCTTGGATTATAGCGATTGGCGAAATGTTCTTCCATCGCTATATGAACAAAAGTGTGTTCAATGATGAAAAGGACCTCCGCGCAGAAGCCCGCCGCAATCCTGCCTATGGTTCCGAATTCGGCGAAGAAGACGTGGTGTCAGCAAAAGATTTCCGTTCACAAAATAATCATGACTATCACGATATCAGTAGCAATGTCAATTACAACAATGAAACTAATAACGATATGAATAAAAACACCAACATTCATGACAACAATTACAATGATCAATAACGGCAAACATTATGTTTAATAATGGGATGGCTCAACTTCCATCCCTTTTTGCCTCCGTTTTTTCTGAAATCAAAAGAGGTCCTCCCAACACTATTTCTAGTTGTGGAAAGACCTCAATTGGATGTTCTTTTATTGAGCAATAAGAGCTTTTCGATCTCGGAAAGAGACCGTTGGATAATAGGCATTTTTCACAAGTACATTTGGACCGAGGCATCGGGCTTGCGGGCAATGGCAATGAAGTTCTTTCGCCCATTTGGAATCAAGCCAGCGTTCAAATGCCTCGGAAAGCGTGTCTGTTTGTACATTGCCAAAAGGCGGTGTGTCGCCAAAATCAGTCACCATAACGTCGCCTGTAAAAATATTGACGTTTAATCGAGAGCGTCCATCCGGATCATTGCGGACGGTTACATTTTTTTCCTGATTAAGTCGTTCGAGCAAGTTGAGATCTTCCGGATTGCGGCTGCATGGATAGAACGGCAACGTGCCAAACAACATCCAAACATCCTGGCTGCGGATATCGAGCAAGTGATGGATGGCCTCTCGAATTTCCGTTAACGAGAGCAAGTGAAGGCTGGAAGCAAAATCGCTTGGGTACATCGGATGTATCTCGTGGCGAAAAGCTTTCATTTCCTCCACCACTTGGCGATGTATCTTCTCTAAATAAGGAAGCGTCTTTTTATTCAGCATCGTTTCCGCAGAAATCTTGACTCCTTGTTCAGCAAGAAGACGGGAATTTTCAATCATCCGCTCAAACATGGCCTTTCTTTTACTCATCGGCGGTTTACGATCCATCATCGCAAAACCGGTTTCGCTAAATTCTTCAATCGTTCCCCAGTTATGGGAAATATGTAAAACATCGATATACGGCGCCAGCTGTTCATACCGTTCTGCCGGCAGCGTCAAGTTGGAATTGACTTGTGTGTAAAGCCCTCTGCTTTTCGCATATTTCAATAGAGGCAATGTATAGTGTTCCACCGATGTTTTCGACAACATCGGCTCTCCGCCTGTAATGCTGATAGCGCGCAAAGTCGGCACCTCTTCCAAGCGCCGGATCAATAGTTCTACAGGCAAAGCGTCCGGATCCTTTGCAGCCAGCATATACCCTACCGCACAATGGGCGCATCGCATATTGCAAAGATAAGTAGTAGTAAACTCTACGTTAGAAAGTACATATGATCCGTGCTGTTCAATATCGATATAAGATTCCCACGGGTCAAAATCAGGAGAAATAGATCGTGACGTCATAAAAAAAGCTCCTTTATCCAAATAAAATATAATGAAATATCCACCATCTAGGAAGACGCCGGCCATTCGAGAGATTCCTGGATGGATATGAAACGAACCGGGCTTTTTCGAATCGTGATTCCCTTAGCTTACAGAAAACTCGTTCACGTGAATTGGATCGATCGGTCAGTCCAATAAAAATTCCAAGATTGTCCCCTAAACTTAGAGATCAAAAGCCCGTTCAGCGAAACATTCCATTAACAATCATGTTGAAAAAGCGCCATTTTGTCAAATAAAGATGCTGTTTTCCACCCCATCACGCCACATTCTATTTAAAGATTGTTTTCTTATTTCGATCATGGAAGTGGAATTGTATCTTCCGTTCCATCCATATTTTTAAACCACATTCCTTCATCGACCTTGGACGGTTTTTAATTTATATATTTTTGAATAGAAGTCCCCTTTTCCCTTTGCATCTTCCAACAGAAGGCCGACATACATCAGTTCGTCTCCAAAATACGTACCGTCTATTCCTTCGATTTCATACTCATAATCTGTTCGCAAACCTTTTAACAAAATACGGGAAAATCCCGGATTAGCCGTTCCCAACACTTGATAATACCCAACAAGCGCCTCTTTTTGATCTTCAGAAACGACCATCCAGCTTACGATGTTGCCATCGTCTTCAAAAGGGCTTCTTATTCGATAGAACGTTCCATTCATGATCCATTTCCTATTTTTCTTATAAAAGGCAATCTGTTCTTTAACTTTTTGTTTGTCTTTCTCTGATAGCTTCGTGACATCCAGCTCGTAGCCAAATACTCCGAAGAACGCCACATGTGCTCTTGTTTCAAGACTCGTGATCCTTTTGACTTGATGATTCGGAACAGACGTAACATGGGCGCCGATTGCGCTTAAAGGATAGAGAAAAGAAGTTCCGTATTGAATTTTTAACCGTTCGATCGCATCCGTGTTGTCACTCGTCCATGTTTGCGGCGCATAATATAACATACCCGGATCAAACCTGGCCCCGCCAGCGGCACAAGACTCAA
>JADBKC010000139.1 GCA_014896555.1 Caryophanales bacterium
TTCCAATGGAATATGCGGTAGAAATGAACCGATTAATCAAATTTGAAATGGAAGGTTCCATCGGTTAAGACCTGTTCATCAGGTTCGTCATCCGGGCCAGATTCCTTATGAGCATAATGAATGGAAAAGAATATCCATTTATTGTGGCCGAGGGAGTTCGGCCTTTTCTTTTTGTCTAGTTTTATTTCGTTTCAAAAGGGTTATACAGAAAAACACACTATACTTGAAGATAGCGAGGTATAGATTGTGATTTGGATCGGTGCAACAGGCTGGGGAGATCATCATTCCCTTTATCCTGATGGCATTTCCCCACGTGATAAGCTAAAAGAATATGCGGCGCATTTTCCGATTGTCGAAGTCGACGCCTCGTTTTATGCTATTCAGCCTTTAAAAAATGCGGAAAAATGGGTGCAAGACACGCCTGAAAAGTTTCAGTTTATCGTAAAAGCTTATCAAGGAATGACCGGGCATGAACGAGGAAAGCTGCCTTTTTCGTCCAAAAAAGAAATGTTTGCAGCGTTTTTGGATTCTATACAGCCTTATCAACAAGCCGGAAAATTGGCCATGGTTCTTTTTCAATTTCCTCCGTGGTTTGATTGTCAAAAGAAGAATGTCGATTATTTAAGGTATTGCAAAGAGTGGATGAAGGATGTTCCAGCGGCTCTTGAATTTCGCCATCCATCATGGTTTTCGAAAGAATGGAAGGAAAAGACGTTAGATTTTATGCGTCGAGAGGGTTGGATTCATAGCGTTTGCGACGAACCACAAGCAGGAAGCGGTTCTATTCCGGCTATTGTCGAAGCAACGGACCCTCAAAAGACGCTTGTCCGCTTCCACGGTCGGAATGTCCACGGATGGCGGAAGCCCAATCAAGGCAATTGGCGGGAGGTCCGATATTTATATCGTTACAATGAAGAAGAATTGCTTTCATGGAAAGAAAAATTACTCGATTTAGAGAAGCAAAGCAAAGAAATCTATGTCGTTTTTAATAACAATTCCGGCGGGGATGCAGCTGATAATGCCAAACAAATGATGGATTTATTAGGGTTAGAATATGAAGGACTGGCACCTAAGCAATTAAATTTATTTTAACATCAGAATTAGATTTTTGGACCAAGCTGTCAGAAATGTGTAAGATGGAAGTACTGAAAAAAATCACCTTAAGAAAAAGTGAATAATGATAGAATTTTCTTACTCATTCCACATATCCGACAGGTGATCGTTTCAGGAAAGGAGGTAGAAACCTGGTGGCTGCCAATGCAAATGGTGATCGTATCATGAACAAAGGAAACAGCATCTTCCTGTTTCTAGAATCATTTGCCCCTAACGGCCGGTAGATATACCGGAAGAAGGTCGGCGATGTCATGTTTCGGATCCTTGCGGTTGGCATATTTAGTTTGAGTCATCAGGTAAGACGGTGAGCGAAACGATTCATATTTACCATACGAACGATTTTCACAGCCACTTTGAAAATTGGTCTCGAATCCGCCGTTTTCTGCAGGAAAGAAAAAAATGGCATGAAGAAGCAAGGGAAAGCGTGCTGGTTTTTGATATAGGGGACCATATTGACCGATCCCATCCTTATACAGAGGCTACACTAGGCAAAGGCAATGTCAAGCTGTTAAATATGGCGGGATATGATGGGGCAACCATTGGAAATAATGAAGGGATGACATTGCCAAAAGAAGGATTGAACCACTTGTATGAGGAGGCCAAATTCCCCGTCATATGCGCTAATTTATATGATGAAAAGGGAAAGAGGCCGTCTTGGTGCCTTCCTTATCATATTTATGAGCTGAAAAACGGCTGGAAAGTAGGAGTTACGGGAGCCACAGCTTATTTGCCACAAGCCTATCACCTTTTAGGCTGGAACATAACGCTGCCTCGTGATGAATTAAAGGAACAGGTGGAATATTTGGCACGACAAACAGACTTAGTAGTGGTTCTTTCCCATTTAGGCTTGTATGAAGATGACAAAATTGCCCAGGAAATGGAAGAAGCGGATATTGTGATTGGAGCTCATACCCATCATCTTTACCACCAAGGGAAATGGATCAACAACACACTATTAGCAGCAGCTGGAAAATTTGGGAATTATATTGGACATATTATAATAAAGATCGAACCTGATTTGAAAAAAGGGATAGAGAAAAAAGCGCTGCTTTATGATGTAAAGGAAATGAAGCCTGCTATTGGCGAGGAAGAAGAAACGGTCCGTTATCAAAGCGAGGGAAAGCGTTTATTAAGCCAGCCTGTCGTAAAATTAGATCGCGATCTCTCGATTGATTGGTTTAAGACATCACCGCTAGCACAATGGCTGTGCGAAGGATTAAGAGAATGGTGCGATGCCGATTGCGCAATCATCAATGCAGGTCTTGTGCTCGGTCCGCTTCGAAAAGGAACGATTACAAAATTTGATCTTCATCAAATATTGCCCCACCCGATCAATCCTTGTGCCATTATTCTCAAAGGAGCAGAATTGAAAGAGATCATCGAGCAAAGTTTAGATGAAAAATGGCCTCATATGCAGGTGAAGGGATTTGGATTTAGAGGAAAAATATGGGGTGCGTTTGTGTACGATCGGATCGACATCGACAGAGATCACCGTACTGTTAAAATAAATGGCCAAGAGCTCATTCCGGAAAAACAATATCGGTTAGCCGTACCGGATTTATTTACATACGGCTCTTTTTTCCCGGAATTCGTTCGGATCCAAGAAAAGCAATATTATATGCCGGAATTTTTGCGTGATTTGATGGAATGGAAATTAGTACGAATATTTGGCTAGACCGCACCGATTTCTTGTTGGGCAGGGAGTATACTAGTTAGATGTCAAATGTGTTTTATTGGCTGCTTGGCCCTCCAATATTTTGATTCTTAAATGCATATAGGGGGCAATCAAGTCAAGTGTAGCTCGTAAAAATAAAAATGATTAATGAATTCCCCCTTTACGAGCATACATATAGCTTGTAAGGGGGGATTTTTTTGCCTGCATTGCGAAAGTACAAACCCCGGAGAGGACCTTTGCCTTTACGGTATGTTTTTGCCATCACGTTCATTCTTTTTGCCTGCTTTACTACATTAAGCTTATGGCTGATTAATGCAGGGATTAAGCCTACTTTAATGAGCTATGCGGAATCAGAAACGAAAAACATTGCTTCCAAGGTGATTAATAATGCCATTAACCAAAAAGTGGCCAACGTCATGGATATTAACGACATTATCGAAACCGTTCCGAATCACGATCAAAGCAAGTCTTCTACGACTAGACTGAATACGGAAATTATTAATCGGATTTTGGGAGAGGTAACGAATCAAGTTCAAAACAATTTGCGGGAAGCGGAAAAAGGGAAACTCGAACCGTTGGACTATGCAGATGTCAAATTAGATCCTCAGCAATCCAAAAAACTGGAAGGGATCGTATTTTCCGTTCCGTTAGGCCAGGCAACGAATAACGCCATTCTCGGCAATTTGGGACCGAATGTCCCTGTCCGTTTTCATGCGGTCGGCGATGTCCGTTCTGATGTAAAATCGACGGTAAAACCTTATGGCATAAACAATGCTTATGTAGAAGTGGCCATCCATGTTCAAGTCAATGTTCAAATTATTATTCCTTTTTCGACCAAAACAACCAAAGTAGAACAGGATATTCCAGTGGCAATGGGAATTATTCAAGGAGACGTTCCTCAGTTTTTTGGCGGAAATGGCAGTACTCCTTCTATTGATATTCCAGCAAAATAAAAAATCAGGGCGAGACCCATTAGGGATGCCCTGATTTCTTCTTATGGTGTGTTCATTCATTTTTAAGGAAGCCGTTCTTAAACATCCTTTTTGAAGAAAGGGAAATTTTAAGATTTGTTCTTTTTCCGATCTAGTCGTTCCATGCGTTCCCATTGCTTTAAATGGGGAAACGGATCAAAGGACCATTCGGTAGTGCCTGTATCTTTATACATACCGTAATGAAGATGAGGCGGAAATTTTCCCGCTGTTCCAGGTGGTCCGTAGCCTGTGCTGCCGACACCGCCAATAACCGTTCCTGGCTTTACGACTTGCCCGACTTTGAGATTTTTGGCAAAGCCGCTTAAATGGGCAAAATAATGGTACGTATTATTGACATCGCGAATGCCAATTCTCCATCCGCCATACCGATTCCATCCTTTCATCTCGATAATGCCGTAGCATGTAGAACGGACAGGAACACCGTAATCGGCAAAAATATCTGTTCCTTCATGTATTCGGCGGCCGCCCCAGCCTCTTCTGTCTCCCCATGTACTTTTATATGAATAATTGTAATTTAATGGAATTGGGAACGCTCTGTCATAAAGATCAAGACGGTTGAAAGCTTTGTATATTTTAGCCTGTTCCATAATGATGCTGACGGCTTTATCTCTTTTATAATAATCCCATAAAGCGATACGGATATTATCCTCATCGGTTCCATACTTCAGAAAATGATGGCCGATAGCCGCCAACAAGTCTTCATCATTGTCTCTGTCCGCCTTCCCATCACCATTTCCATCGACCCCGTAGCCGTTAAAAAAAGCGATCGTTTTCGGATTGGTATCTTCATGATTCGGATTGACCGCACCAGACCATTTTTCGGGAGGAATCAAAATCGAAATAGCTCCTTTAGGCTTCGGCAAGTCTTTTCGGGAGAGGCGCAAGTTTCGTTCGTATTGATCCAGTCCGGCGTAGTAATACCAAGGGATGTTTGTTGCAGCCTGCATTTTTTTATATAACTCTTCCCGCTGCTTGAAAAGCTGTTTTTCCTTTATTGTCTGATTCTCTGCTGCCAAGGAATAAGGAGGAAAGAGGATCAACAATAATAGCAGGAAGACCATTTTTTTCAAATGAAAGCTCTCCTTTCAAATAAAATGATCGATATCTTTACTATTTGAAAAAAAAGCAGTCTTTATGAGCTCAAATATTGGCAATCGTGAATTCTGAATGCTTGTGTTTCCACTGGAAACTATGGTAAAGTGGCAACAAAGAGGAAAGTTTTTTTACATAGCCATTGTTTTTTCGGCTCTTTTGAAGCTTTTAAAGAAATGGAGATGTTAAAATGAGCAGAAATGAGGAATATTTAAGAAAACCCGATTGGTTAAAAATAAAACTAAATACAAATGAAAATTATAAAGGCTTAAAAAAAATGATGAGAGAAAAAAGCCTTCATACGGTCTGTGAAGAAGCGCGCTGCCCCAATATTCATGAATGTTGGGGTGTCAGAAAAACCGCAACATTTATGATTTTGGGAGAAGTTTGTACACGGGCTTGCCGGTTCTGCGCCGTCAAGACTGGTTTACCGTCAGAACTTGACTGGCAAGAGCCGGAAAGGGTGGCAGATTCCGTTCAACAAATGAACTTAAAGCATGTGGTCGTTACAATGGTGGCAAGAGATGATTTAAAAGATGGGGGAGCTGCTGTAATGGCGGAAACAGTACGCGCCATTCGCAGAAAAAATCCGTTTACAACCGTAGAAGTTCTGCCTTCTGATTTGGGCGGGGTAGAAGAAAATTTGAAAATATTAATGGATTCCCGTCCAGATATTTTAAACCATAATGTGGAAACGGTGAAACGACTGACACCAAGAGTGCGGGCGCGGGCCACTTATGAGCGGTCATTGGAGTTTTTGCGCCGTTCCAAAGAGATGCAGCCTGATATTCCAACAAAATCGAGCATTATGATCGGACTCGGGGAAACAAAAGAGGAAATTATCGAAACGATGGATGATCTCCGAGCCAATCATGTGGATATTATGACGATCGGCCAATACTTGCAGCCAACGAAAAAGCATTTGCCTGTTCAAAAGTACTATCATCCGGATGAATTTGCGGAGTTAAAAGAAATTGCCTTAAGCAAAGGTTTCAGCCACTGCGAGGCAGGACCGCTTGTTCGTTCTTCCTATCATGCGGATGAACAAGTCAATTTAGCTTCTAAAGCTAAAGAAATTATGGATCGGATTGAGGCGCAAAACGCTTAAAGTTTGAGTTCGGCACGGTTTGCCGAACTCATTTTTTCACTGAACAATATTTTGAAATGGAAGGCAGGGGGCGCATAGCCGTAAAGCTAGGGGTTTAGAAAAAGCAAAAAATGGTTGTAAAAAAGTTTTCTTTTTCACTCGCTTTAACGGATTGCAGCCCGCTGCATCGGGGAGAGACGGTTAACTAGAGCCAAGTAAATGTCTTGTCGCAAAGAGAATAGGGTGGTAAGCAAAACCGGAATTTCGCGATTATTGATTTTTTCTTTTTTCTGCATGATTATCATCTTCGAGCGGGTCGCGAATGCGTTCGCCGTTAGGATTTTCCCCATCTACTATGGAGCGTCCGCCGCTTCGCTGCCGAACGGGCAGGCCAGCATCCCATCGTCCCGTGCTATTCCCTGGAAGAGTTTGTCGCCTCCCTAGCGCGCCCCCGGCGGGTGATGCTGATGGTGAAGGCCGGGGCGGCGGTGGACGCGGTGCTGGAGGGGCTCTGGCCACTGCTGGAGCCGGGCGACGTGGTGATCGACGGGGGGAACTCGCACTTCGCCGACACCGACCGCCGGGCCCAGCGGGCCGCCGCAGCGGGCCTGCGC
>JADBKC010000140.1 GCA_014896555.1 Caryophanales bacterium
TGTTTCTCAGCTGCGTAAAATCGGATCCTTTGGTGATAAAAATAACGAAAGTGGACGGGCTGACCGACTTTATATATTGGATGCTTTCTACAGCGATATCACGATCCGGCTGCACAAAGATCACAATATCTTGAACATCCCTGTTCACTTCTCGAACCACTTCTCCAGTGTTGATTAATTGAACAGCATAGCTGCCTGAAATGGCATTTAAAATTTGATTATGAATGATCTCATCGTCGCTGACTAGTAAAATTTTAAGATTCGGCTCCATCGTATTCCCTCTTGCTTATTATTTTGACTTTTCGTTTGCTGCAGGCTCTGTTTTTTGTTTAGAAGGATTTGCAGCTGGTTTTGCCTGTGTTTGGTCAGTATTAGTTTGTGTCTTTTCTGCTCTTTCCTTTGCAGCCGCTTGCTCAGCAACATTCGTTTCAGCTGAGTCTTGCGATTCATTGGTTAAGCCCGCCGAATCGTCCTTCCCCACATTTGCTTTTAGTACCCGAACTTTATCTGCGTAATTTTGCATATGTATCAGTTTCGGAGCATCCTCCATACTGACTTCCAAGGCAACCCCTGCAAATTTCTCTCCTTCCCCTTGTGCAAATGCTACCGGTACATCTCTCATAAAAATTTCCGTTTTTGGTTTTCCGTTGTTTTCAGTAGAAACGATAATATCGACTCTGTCTAAAGTTTCAATTACCTGATCAAACTGGACTTTCTCAGAAGGATACATAGCCACTAATCGATTGTTTTCTTTACGTAAATTAGAAAAAGGCTTCAGCATGTTTTTTGTAATAATTTCTTCTTTTGATAAAGGCACAACCAGAACCATGTTCACTATATCATCTTTATTTGTTACATGAGCCTTATTCAAGAACCTATTCGGAATCTCCATTGTTGTAATTTGACTTTCCTGAATAAGTGTCCGTGCCGGAATGTCTCCCTTGGCAACATAAATTTTTGTCATTCCTCCCAGTTCAGCATTTAGATCTTTAACCTTCTGTAAGACTAAATATCCCGCTACTGAAGCTAAAAGAAAGGCGAGGATTAAAAATAACGCGGCTCTTTTCTTTGACTCCAACATCCTGCATCTTCTCTCCCGAAATAGGATTTTTATATTTTAAAATAGAAGTTCATTCACTATTTGTTGCTTGTTTCAAAAATCACCATCCCCAATATTTAGAAAAAACTTCTAGCTTTATACTTATAACTTCTACCAGCTGTTCACAAAACTGTCAAACTTGCGAACATGTTTGTCGAAGTTTATCTAGTGTATTTTTCCTATTAAATCTGGAATTCGAGATATTTTTATTAGGAGAAAAGTCTGATGGATGAGCAAACTGCTATTAGGAGGAAATTCAATATTTTTTGTTTTTATTAAATTTTCGTAATTTTTATTACAATTGTTAAAATTTGTAGGTATTATTTCGCATTTTTTATGACGAGCAAAAAATTGCCACTAAATAAGAAAAATCCTCCGAACAAATAAGTCCAGAGGATTTTCAACACAAAAAAAGAAACCCCTACATACTAGGGCTTCCCGGTATTTATTACATCATTCCGCCTGAAAGATGAAAGTGTGTAATATCTTTAACGATGTGAGCCAAAAGTGCGGTATATCAAGGGTTTTGCTGAATCTGAGGTGTAACATCTTTAACGAGAATTTACCGTTTTTCATTTGATTGCGTTAGCAAAATGTTAGCATTTCGTTAGCCTAATCCTTATTTACGATTAGATTCACAGTAGTTATTTAAGAGGCGGAAAAATAGTGAGAGAACCATTATCTCTCACCTTTATTCTAAGATTATTAACGCTGTTACTGTCCTCTCCTTTTAAAATTTTCCATTTAATACTATTGTGCTACTGAAGAGGCTATTGATAATGCATAAGCATAACGTACTAAAGAAACACCTTTTTGAACAAGATCACTCTCCGTTAAGCTTTCTTCGTACATTTTTAAATCCTTAACAATTGATTCGTCACCTTCAAACGTCCAATACCCCTCAGTAATATCGAATACAACTCCAAACTTTGTTACCAAGCTACTCTTATCACTTAGTCGAACAGCTGAAGTTTCATAAGAACAGATATCAGTATCATCAATTTCTGCAATAACTGCATCGTAAAAAGGATTAATATGATCTGCTTGGAGATTTACACCAGTTAAACGTTCAATTGCATATTTATCTTCGTCTTCATATACATACAGTAGCTTACTCCCCTGTAGCATTGCAGGGTATTTAACGAAATAGTAGGCCCAATGAGTTTGTGGCCATTCATTATTATTTTCTATTATATAGTTCAGTTTTTCCTCTACAGACAAACTAGGGGCTAAGATCCGTTAAATCATGATTATTTGTCCAAATAAAATCACGGTAATAACTGCCTCCAAAGACATATCTTAGACCTAAATTACTCCATCCGATATGTATACCGTAATCATCAATAGTTAGGGTCTGCTGAATAAACAAAAAATCTAGTAATGACAAGGGTTTTAGACATTTTTGTCGAATATAAAGTGTAAGGATTTACACGAAAATCTACAAAAAACCTTGCACTTGGAGGCTGACACTGTGTATCAGGAAACGCAAAATCAACTGACATTTTCGGATGATTTCTTTCTGCCTTTTGGCGGAAAGTTAAATAAAGAAAATCGCTGGGTCCTTCTAGCCGAAATCGTTCCTTGGGGGAAGGCTGAAGAGAAATATGCCAAGGCGTTCAAGAATTCTTTCAAAGGTGAGAAGGCTCTCTCTGTAAGAGTTGCCCTTGGAGCTTTGTTCATTCAAGAGCGCCTTGGATGCAGTGACCGTGAAACTGTCCAGCAGATTACAGAAAACCCGTATCTGCAGTACTTTATTGGTCTCCCTTCGTTTCAAGAAACAGCCCCTTTCCATCACTCTTTGATGACCCATTTCCGAAAGAGGCTCGGCCCCGATATCATCAATGAAGTCAACGAATGGATCGTCATGGAAGAACAAAAGCAGGATAAAGAAAACGATGACAATGATCAAGACAGTAACCCACCTTCCAATAGTGATTCTTCAGAAGATGTCGTGGAACCTGACACGAATGTTTCTGAAGAAATGACAAACAATGGTAAATTATGGCTTGATGCAACATGTGCACCAGCTGATATTGCCTATCCCACCGACCTTGGACTCCTTAACGAAGCTCGCGAAAAACTGGAACATATCATTGACGTCCTGCATGAGCCGTTGAAAGGATCAAAACAAAAGCCCCGGACTTATCGAAAGAAGGTAAGAAAGGACTATCTGACCATTGCTAAACAGCGGAAGGTTGGCACCAAAAAGATGCACAAGGCTGTCGGTAAACAACTGAGATATGTCAAGAGAGATCTTGGAATTATTCAAGAGTTGGTGTCGCAAAGCTCATTATCTCTATTGAGCAAACAGGAGTACAGGGAGCTTCTTGTCATTCAGGAACTCTATCGGCAACAAGAAGAAATGCACCGTACAAAAACACATCGTATTGATGATCGGATCGTCAGCATTTCCCAGCCACATGTACGTCCAATCGTTCGAGGCAAAGCCAAGGCAAATGTAGAATTTGGCTCAAAGGTTGCCGTCAGCGTAGTGGATGGATACGTCCTGGTCGAGAAATTAGACTGGGACAATTTCAACGAAGGCATTACCCTTCAAGAATCAGTTGAAAACTATCGGAATCGCTTCGGGTTCTACCCGGAAGCTGTCCTAGCAGACAAAATCTATCGAAACCGAGAAAACCTACAGTATTGCAAGGAACGAGGAATCCGCCTTAGCGGTCCAAAACTTGGCCGTCCCTCAAAGGAAGAGGATACAGCCCAAAGGCTACTGGCGAAAAAGGATGCATCTGAACGGAACGCTGTAGAAGGTAAATTTGGAGAAGGCAAGCGCTCCTATGGGCTGGGTCTTATTCGAGCACGCCTTCAAGACACTAGTGAAACAGTAGTTTGTATCCAGTTCTTGGTAATGAATCTTGAGCGAAAGCTTAGGGTTCTTTTTTGCCATTTTTTCAGAGAGCTATTCGCACGGATGGCTGTTTCAGAAAATTTTCAGTTGGTGATTCGTTCAGCAAGCCCTAGTTAGCATTGCTCGTGAAATTAGGTTATCTGGAAGTTGGAGCAACGCCTTTGTATACTGTACTGTTTCTTTTGGATACCGTTCGAATATAGGAAAAAGTTGATGAATAGCTCCCTTAAAAATCGGGATATCCTCTAATTCACATAACAAATTCTTTAGTTCTGGATGCTCCTTAATAAATTGAGCTTTTTCCTGTTCCTGCTTCCAACTAGTATCTGCGAATTCTTCTACACTTTCAAATAAAAGAATTGCATCATAGATCGGTTTGCCAGTTGCAATCAAGCGGTCAATAGTACGAAAGATCGGACCTAGAGAGTCAAAACGCAAAGTTACTATTAAATTGGCCGTTATTTACTTGGCGGACACGCTGGACGAGATTACGGATAATACGCAATGTATCCGATAAATCATCTTCTTGACGATGTAATTTTTTTTGAACAATCGTATAGAAATAAATACGTTCCATATAAACTGCACATTCCGCATGTAAAAATTAACATTTTTTAATTTGCAAAAGGATTTTTTCCCTATCTTGGTGAAATAGTTAATAGTCACTATACGAGGAGGAAATCCAATGCAGGAAGCAAATCAAATTCTGACTTTAAACGTTGGGCCGTCTCAGCTCCTATCCCAGCTTTGTGATGAGATTGAGTTTGAACAGGTCATTAATGACCTAGTGGAATGGGACCCTGTAAGGTGCAGCCTCTCACCTGGAACAAGAATAAAAGCTCTTGTTTTAAACATTCTTTGTAGTGGCAAACCACTCTATAAAATCAGTGAATTCTATGAGACCCAAGATCCTGAAATGTTATTTGGGCCGAACGTTACACCGGAAAAACGAAATGATGATGCATTGGGCAGGGCGTTAGACTACCTATATGAGGCGGATGCCTGGAAGGTCTATTCTACGCTTGCTCTCATCACGCTAAAGAAGCTGGGTCTCTCCATCGGAGTGCTCCATAATGATACCACATCGATTTCTGTGTATGGCCAGTATCATCAGGCGGAGGAGGAAGATGTTGTCAACATCACCTATGGATACAGTAAATCACACCGGCCGGACTTAAAACAAATCGTCCTGGGAATGAGTGTCACTCCGGAGCGGATCCCGGTCCTCGCTAAGGTTGAAAACGGAAATACATCAGATAAAACATGGAACCTGGAGTTCATCAAAAAGATGCGGGAGATCCTTTCCGATGAAGATTGGAGTCGTCTGATTGATCAGGCCGATTCAGCTTTGATCACATCGGATAATCTGGCAGAACTTGACCTCCACAACTTGGCTTTCATTTCCCGTTTACCTGATACGTTTAGCCTGAGCGCGGAACTGAAAAAAGAAGCTTGGGCTCATGATGTCTGGGAAGAACTTGGGCCATTAAGTGATAAAAAAGGAGCGGCAAAGTACAAAATCCAGTCCTTTGAGCGTTCATTGGAGACCCTTCCTTACCGTTTTATTGTGGTTCATTCGGACAACTTGGATCAACGAAAGGCAAAGACCTTGACACATGCGATTGAGAAGGAAGAAATGAAACTTCAAAAAGCCTTTGACCAACTGCAAAAAGTCGTCTTTCATTGTGAATCAGATGCTCTTGAAGCGATACAAGAGTTTCAGAAGAAGCACAAGAGCTCTTATTTTCATTACGAATTAGCTATACATACGCATGAACAACCCGTGAAACGAAAGAAGCGCGGCCGCCCTAAAAAAGAGGAACAGCCTGAGATGGAAATCGTCTACCATGTACGTCTCCATTCGTTTGAAAAGAATACCGAATTGATAGAAGAAAAGCAACGATTGTTAAGCACATTTGTTCTGATCACAAACAAACTGGATCAGACGGAGCTATCGAATGCCGATGTTCTCAAGACCTATAAAGGGCAAACCGCAGCCGAAACACGATTTCGTCTGATCAAGGACTCCCAGATGATCGATGCGATTTATTTAAAGACTCCTCAACGGATTGAAGCCTTAGGGATTGTGTATGTGATGGCCTTATTGCTCTATGGGATGCTTGAATATCGTGTCAGGGAGCAAATGAAAACGGAAGACACCCCCCTTGTCTTAAAGGGGAAAAGAAAGCTCTTTGAACCGACAGGAAAGGCGCTGTTAGAACAACTCGAGGATATAACGATCATCCTCATCAAACAAGGAAGCCAAACACTAAGATACCTTCCGGACAATATCAATGAACAGGCCAAGAGAATCATCCGCTTATGCGGGTATGAACTTGATATATATGTGTCGAAAAAAGTAGAAAAATACAACCGATAAGCCCAAATTGGTGGGGACCCCTTTCAAAATGTCGAATAATAGGGAATCTTGAAGAAAAAGAACGAAATAACCACTATACATTCTCTTTTATTACTATTTTTTTACATGATATTTTAAAAAATAATTAATGTTTAAGCAGGACGCGCGAAATGTGCGTTTTAAAATCAAAGTAACCCCGGTCAAACACATGGAGCGCATCCTTATCGATGAT
>JADBKC010000141.1 GCA_014896555.1 Caryophanales bacterium
TGAGTGGCACCGACGCCGAACATGATAACCGGAACATGCTCATTTTTTAGTTCACTAAAAATTTTTTGCATAGCTGGCTTCACGTATAAGCGGTAATCTTCTTCATTTACAGTTCCTACCCAAGAATCAAAGATTTGAACGGCACTTACTCCCGCATTGATCTGCGCCCGAACATAAGCGATAGTCATATCAGCCAGCTTGTCCATTAAAACGTGCCAAGCGACAGGTTCCGCATACATAAACGACTTAGTTTTGTTGTAATGTTTGGATGGACCTCCTTCAATCATATAGCTGGCCAATGTAAAAGGGGCACCAGCAAATCCGATTAATGGAACCGTCAGCTGCTCTTTCGTCAAAATTCGTATCGTTTCCAGTACATATGGCACATCCTGTTCCGGATGGATTTGACCAAGTTTTTCCACATCCGCAAGAGAACGAATCGGATTGTCAATCACCGGACCCACTCCAGATTGAATGTCCACTTTCACTCCAATCGCCGGCAGCGGCGACATAATATCTTTATAAAGGATGGCTGCATCCACATTGTATTGTTCAACAGGCAATCTTGTCACATAGGCGCATAATTCCGGCTGATGAGTAATTTCAAACAACGTATATTTTTCTTTTAACTCTCGATACTCAGGCTGCGAACGGCCCGCTTGCCTCATATACCATACAGGCACGTAGTCCGTTGGCTCTCCTTTCGCAGCCTTAATGAAGGTATTATTTCCCTTTCTCATGTATTTCTCTTCCACCTTTCATATGGGTAAAGTCATATCAAATGAAAAAAGCTATGAACGCTTTTTAATTCAAGAAAGATCGCTCTTTTACATTTGAATCAAATCAATGTCGCCGCATATGGATCCTATATACTCACGATCCATCATATGCTTTAAACTATAGTAGTTTTTTGTCAAATTGTATAGGCAGGCTGACGAAATGTCATAAAACCGCCGATTTTGTTCATACTGTTTCATTGAATTCGCAGTGCTTAAAATTTAAACTAATATTGGACGGCTCGGAGCTGCAGGAAACCTTTTTATTTTGATTCATTGTCAAAATACATGAGAGCGATGAAATTGAAATTGGGGTGGATACAATGTCCTCTCATACGCTCAATCCACAAAATGCCATTCAAAAAAGTAAATGAGGTGAAAAGATGAATATTTACATGACCACTGGAACATTCGATTTTTTACGAACGATTCTCCAAAAATACGGGAACGAAACGATGATCCTCATGGAAAATGAAGAAAACGCTTTACTTCTTCATGAAACCGAGAAAAAATCTGTATTTCAATCCCCGCGATCTTATGAAGTGATTGAATCATCCGGCCAGTTAGACAAAAAAAGCGGATTTTTCGTTATGAACCATATTCCCGTTACGGATGAAGGCCGCCCTGTTTTTGAATACCGATTCAAAAATAGAAAGGGCTATCTTGAAAAAATGCCAGGCTATAAAGCCTTTAGGCTCCTTCGCCCTCTAAAATCAGACATATATATTGTATTGACTTGCTGGAAAGACGAACAGTCTTTTCAAAACTGGAAAAAATCACAAGCCTTCGAAAAAGCCCACTCAAAACAAGAAACTGAAAAAGAAGCGCAGAGTAAAATAACCATTTTTCCTCGTCCTTCTTATGTAAAAACCTATTTCATACCGAAAGAAGAACAATCGTAATCCATAGTCGAGAATGGTTGTTATAAAATATGCCATTTGCTATTATCATGGATAAAGCTCCAACAGCGATAAAAAGACTTTGCTGCCGGCCTCTTAGATTTCATATTTCCAAGGAAATAACAGATTGCTATTTTTCTCCCAAGAATCACTTCATTTCGACGCCTCCTTTCATTCACAACTTCTAAGATTTTTCATACTTTGTAACAAAAATGTATGATAATCGCCTAACGAAGTCTGTGAATAAAGGAGTAGATATAACATGCAAATCAACTTAACGTTGATTCACTGGGTGTACGTTCTTTTTATCACGCTCATTATCTTTTTCATGATTTTCCGCAAAGATACGACGATATTATGCATTATCGGCATCTTTTTCATCGCTTTTACAGCTACTGGATCATTTAATGCCTCGATCATCAGCATTTTTTCGAGTTTTGTTTACGCCATCTCGGAGCTATTGCCGACCATACTTGTCATTTCGATGATTGCCGCCATGAGCAGCAGCTTAATGAAAACTGGGATCAACGAAGTCTTCATTGCGCCTTTTACAAAATTCATCCGTTCCCCTGATACAGGATTCTGGATGATTGGATTATTAATGATGATGATTTCCTGGTTTTTCTGGCCAACACCAGCAGTGGCATTATTAGGAGCCATTCTTGTCCCTGCAGCGATACGAGCCGGGCTGCCTGCCATCGGTGCGGCAATGGCCATGAATTTATTTGGCCATGGAATCGCACTTTCCGGCGATTTCGTCATTCAGGCAGCTCCCAAATTAACAGCCGATGCAGCAGGAATTGCTGTCCAAGATGTGATTCAGGCCAGCGTCCCGCTCGTTGCCATTATGGGAATCTCCACGACGCTAGTTGCTTTCATTCAATTAAAAATAGATATGAAAAGAGGAAAACTTCCGAATAACAGCAGCCTCGTTCCGAAAAACCATCTAGAGAATAAAATCGACACCTCTCTTTCTTCAAGGACAAAGCAGATGTTTGCGATTCTTATCCTTCTCTTCTTTGCTATTGATATTTTTTTCCTGTTTGTCTACCACTTACAAGGCGGAGATGCAACAGCACTGATTGGAGGAAGTGCCATTATCATTCTCTTCGTGATTGCATTGGTCGGCTATAAAGAAAAAGGATTGGAAAAAACCAGCATCTTTTTAATGGAAGGATTTCAATTTGGTTTTAAAGTATTTGCACCTGTTATTCCCATTGCCGCTTTCTTTTATCTAGGCGATGCCGGTTTTTCGAAAATAATCGGCGACTGTCTTCCTTCTGCATCCGAAGGAATTGTCAACGACCTTGGCGCCTCCCTCGCCACGCATGTCCCCTTGACAAAAGAAATGGGTGCCGTGACAATGACGATAATCGGCGCTATTACAGGCTTGGATGGTTCTGGATTTTCTGGCATTTCTCTTGCCGGATCGGTCGCAAAAATTTTTTCACACTCTTTATCAGGCGAAACAGCCGTATTAACGGCCCTTGGCCAAGTAGCAGCGATTTGGGTTGGAGGAGGTACTTTAATTCCGTGGGCATTGATTCCTGCTGCAGCTATTTGCGATGTCGATCCATTTGAACTGGCACGAAGAAATTTAATTCCAGTATGCTTCGGCCTTCTGGTGACCACGATTGCCGCTGTATTCTTATTATAATTTTTGGGGGAGCGCATTCCATTTCGCTATGATCGTCCTAGTATCCACGAATTAAAATACCATCTCCCACACCACGAAATGAATTGGATTGTGTCTCTATTTCACTTGATAAAGCCTATCTCCAATTCCAAAAACTGCCACCTTACAAATTTTCTATTTTGGCTAATTTGCGGGAAGTATATACTTCGGTAAATAAAAAGACGAATAAGATGGCGGCGCCAAGTACGATTCCGCTTTCAAACCATGAACGAAAAATCGCTGCCCCCGCAAACAAAAAGGCCTGCAGCCCAAGACATTGCCGCAAAAGCAGCATAAAAGCTGTTTTTTTTCTTTCTTTCGAAACCGGATATAACATCATCCAAATTTTTTCATCGTGGTGGCGGATCAGCGGAAAAAGCTGAAATCCTGTCAAATAAATAAACAAGAGCGCCATGATCACTTTAAATAGTAATGACTGGCTAAAACTGATCAAAAGAAAACCAATAAGCGTCAAGCGAAAAAACAGTCCAATATATTCATTTACGCGGATAAAAGTGCGTGAAAACAAATACGTATAAACATGATAGGGCCCATATGGAATCTTGTTAAACAGAAAGTCCAGCCATTTTCTTCTTTTTACGGCGCCTTCCAGATTAGGGACCGTTGTGAATAAGTTCGCAAACCGATAAAACGCCATCCATCTTTTTTCTTCTAATTCCACAAGCGTTTCCCATTTTAATATGCGCTTTTTGCCCTTGTTTTGAATCACCCCGTCATACATGATCAAAATAAGCGTCCATATGACAAGCAATAGCCAGTTTGTTTGGCTGAATAGCGGATATAAAAAGCCTGTATTGAAAACAAATCGGACGAATAGATCAGCTAGCCGTATATTTTGCTCTTGAAATTTTTGTACATTCCAACGGACATACAAATTCCAAAACTTTAAAATGAATAAGACAGCAAGCCACAAAAAGAACGAAGCATAGCTTACTCCTTTGACTCTTACATACATGGGCATCAAAGCAGCAAGAAACAAAATCAGCCAATAGCTTTGAAAGATAAAGCTAGACAGGATGGCTTTTTGAAAATAGCCCTTTAAACGTTCCTCCATTGGAAGCAGAAAGACGATATCCGCTCGTTTTAAGTACGTGTAAATCGGAGACCATGCAAGGACAGCCCCTAATAAGAGCGCCATGATGAATGGAGCGGGAAATTGAGGATCCAGTGTTTTTACCCATTGACTGTAGTAATAAACTCCGGCTCCTACACCAAAAATCAGCACAAAAAGCAGATGATCATTCAATATATAGCGCAAATATTTGCGCGTCTCGGACATATAGCCGTTTAATCGCTCTTTCCATAATTGCTGAACCGTTTTCATTCTTCTTCTTCCTTTGTCAGTTGAATATAGAGATCATCAAGTGAAGCTCCTGGCATACCGAACTGTTCCTGTAAATCTTGAATGGTTCCTTTGGCTCGGATTTCCCCATTATGTAATATGATAAACGAATCACAATACTTTTCGGCTGTTGCCAAAATATGAGTGGACATCAATATTCCGGCTCCTTGTTTTTTCATTTTTTCCATCCATTCCAATAATGATTGAATTCCAAGCGGATCAAGCCCTAAAAACGGTTCATCAATAATATATAAGTTAGGCTCCGTTAAAAAGGCGCTCATGATCATGACTTTCTGTTTCATCCCTTTTGAAAAATGAGAAGGGAACCAATGAAGCTTTTTTTGCATTCGAAATTCTTTTAAAAGCGGATCTATCCTCTCTTTATACTCCTCTTCTGTTAATCCGTAGGCCATTGCGGTCATTTTTAAATGCTCTTCCAATGTTAATTCTTCATATAAAACCGGCATTTCCGGTATATAAGAAAATTGCCTGCGATATTGCTCCGGACCTTCTTTCAATGATAGGCCATTGATGGTAATCTTCCCTTGCCTTGGTTCCATCAAGCCAATAATATGCTTAATAATCGTACTTTTTCCAGCACCGTTTAAACCAATCAGACCAACGATTTCATTTCTTTCAATGGAAAAAGACACATCTTTTAATACAGGATTCCTTGTGTAACCGCCAGTCAATTGCTCCACTTTCAAAAGCGGCATTCTTCCACATCCTTTCTTTTTTGCTTACTTAAAATTTTCTATTCGAAAATTGTCCATCCTCCTCCATTAAAAATTCTGTTTTCCATTCATTTTACATTCGAGTAAAACGATTTAGATCACTCTAAGAAAAAAGAACCATTTTTTCAAAATGGACAGAAAAGAGAGATCCGGCATTTTGTTTCTAGGTTCATTTTATTTTAACAAACATATACGCAAAACAGCCATTCAAGTCTTCCTTAACAATATTTTAGACTTGATAGGTGATGCTTGACAATTTTTCTGACAAAATTTCATCACTTGTCGTATAAAGAAAATGTTTCTGTACATTCTAATTATTGAAGGGGTCAACCAAATAGAAAAACGGGATGGTTGTGAAAGACCAGTACCGCATTTTCCTATATGATGGTCAAGATTATGGATTCGCCTTAAATTAAATGAGGTGATTACGGCAGATAGTAAAGTCGCACGATCCACAAACTCAAGGGCAAATAAGTACTTCTCAAGACCATAAGGTCTTCGAACACGAATTTGCTAAAAAGGTGTTTGTGTCATGATTTCGGTAGTGTCAAAGCAAGAAACATTCCAGTTAGGGGATGATTAGCTTGAACACATCCAACGACTTTTCCGCTGCACATTCGATATGGCCAGCCCCCTTCAAGAAGGACGGGATGCATAAGCATCCTGTCTTCTTTTTATGCTCCTGCCATAAATGACAATTGGATCAAGTAATATCACAAGCCGTAATTTAAAATAAGTGTACCCTTTACAACATTAAGAACATACATCTTTTTTCTCGATCCATTCCACTTTGAGCTATATCTTTTTTTGACCATTACCGGGGTGGAGCTTAAAGAAAACGTTCTTGCTAAATGGTTCAAGATCGTATTCCAAACTGTGCTTTTACTGGCAGAAACATTTAAATCCTTCAAGACAAAGCTTTCTGGAACATTTTTCTTGAAATCCACCGCTTCGAATGCATTTTCCCTACTGTAGTTGAGCAATTTCTATAACAATAATTACCATTTAAAAGAGACAAACAGG
>JADBKC010000142.1 GCA_014896555.1 Caryophanales bacterium
CACATTTTCCTTATTGATTTTTATCATACCCTCTCATGCCCTATTGCCATGTTTTAATCTATCCAAAACATCAACACAACTGACAATATCCTGACCGCCTGTTTATTGCAAAATTAAAGTGGTTCTTGCGTTCTTTTGGTGAAAAGTCGACATAATTGAGAATAAGAAGCTAAAAATTCTACACACTATTTTTCTCAATTAGTTCCTCCCTATCACCAAGATTGCGTAAGAACCATTAAAGTACAGAGATGTGCAAAATTTTTATGCAATGGTTATGCTGAGAGCCTTTACATGGAGGGGCAGCCATGATAACCTGTTTGGGTTTGCCAAGTCTGTTGCAGTTGGCCGCTTGGCAAAAGAATCATGGTTGTAGAGGCTCCATGTCAAGCCCCCAATAGCGAGAATTCAGATTGAAATTTTATATACGATATAAGCAAATTTATATACTGAAATGCTCTGCACTTTTTCTTAAAAAACAACCTCCGTATAGAAAAATAAAAATCGTTTTCACCACTCTAGAACATAGGTTTTGAAAGTTATACTGCGATATAGGAGAATATACTTTCACAAATGGCACAAATTATATCCTAGGAAACCATTTTGAAGGGAGGTTTTATTCCAATGAACAAAATTGTTCTAGCCACTATAATTTTATGTTTAGCCATTACCCAATTCCACACTCAGGCCTTTGCCCAGTCCACAAGCAGCTCTTTTATCATCCATGAAGTCAAAGCCGGGGAATCGTTATGGAAAATTGCCAACAAATACAATCAAACCGTAAGCAGTATTCAAAAAAGGAACGGTCTTTCTACCGATCAAATTGTGCCTGGACAGTCTCTTCTTATTCCAGGAACAACATATACGATTTCTCGAGGAGAATCATTGTGGACGATTGCAAACCGCCATTCTCTTTCGGTTCGGCAATTAGCTCGGTTCAATGGTATGAAAGACCCTTCCGTAGTAAGAGCAGGAGCAAAGATTTACATTCCGCAATATAAAAAACACCGTATTATGACAGGTGCTTATATGGTGCCGAAAAATAAAGAATCTGATCAATCGCTACTACGTAATTATCGCCCCTTGGTCAGTCAAATCGGTGTATTCGAATATCATCCGGATTGGAATGGAAATTTAAGTTCATTGCAAGCAATAACGGCCATTACTGAAGGATGGAAGCAACATATGGTACCAGTAGCCGTTATTACCAACCTAAGTGCAAAGGGATTTGATCATCAATTAGCACACCATATTTTGAATAATCCATCCTTAAGAAAAAAATTAATCAATAATATCGAACGGTTACTCCGATACAATGATTTCAAAGGGGTAAATATTGATTTTGAGGGAGTACGTTCCGAAGATAGGACAGCACTGAATCTGTTTATGAAAGAACTAGCTAATAAATTGCAACCGTCTGGATTCACTGTTTCCATTGCTGTACCTCCTAAACAAGGAGATCGGTATCCATCTCATTTTGCGGGGTATGATTATGCGGCGTTAGGAAAAGTTGTCGATTATATGTTTCTTATGACGTATGATTGGCACTGGTTTGGAGGGCCTCCTGGACCGATCGCACCCATTAATCAAGTGCGCGCTACTTTAAATTATGCAGTAAATACCGTTCCGAAGCAGAAACTGTTTTTAGGTATTGCTATGTATGCTTATGATTGGATCTATTTGCGAAACGGCGCTACAAAAGGAATATCCCGTTCACAAAATGAAGCTGTAAAACTTGCCATGGATCACGGGGCGCCAATTATGTACGACCTCTCATCAAAATCACCATACTTTTTCTATACAGATAAAAAAGGAAATAAACATGTGGTATGGTTTGAGGATGCCCGGAGCATGATTGCGAAATATCGATTAATTTCTCAATATGGCATTAGAGGAATGGGGGGATGGAAATTAGGGCTTCCGTTTCCTCAAGCAGAGGCAATGTTGAGGCAAATGTTTTGGATTGAAAAACCGTAAATATGTCCTCTCTCACTTTCCAAAGAGCGGGAGAGGACCTTGTCTTTTATGATCCAAAAACAAACAGAAGCTAATTTCAATTACTGCTGTCCAATTTTCTAGAAGCTAACGGTATCGTAAACCAAAACGAATGTGTATTCCCTTCAGAATACATTCCTACTTCTCCCATATGACGTTCGATAATCTTTTTCACAATCGATAGCCCCAACCCCGTTCCGCCGGTATTTCTACTTCTTGCTGAATCTACTCGATAGAATCGTTCAAATAACCATTCTCTTTTCTCTTCAGGAATCGGTTCTCCTTCTCCTTGCACCGTCACCTTGTACATTCCTTCCTTTTTTCTGCCATAAATACAAATATCCCCATCTCCTATCTTATATTGAATAGCATTTTGTATTAAGTTGTTCATTACTTGCTTCAGGCCATCCCGGTCAACGAGAACTTGTGCCTTTTCGATGCAAACGATATAGGAGATGCTGCGTTGCTCCAAATCTAACTGAAACAATTTTACACACTCTTCTATGAACGGCTTTATATCCACTTTATCTTTTAGCTCAAAATGATGTAAATATTTGTACTCCCACTCTGTTAATTGATCGAGTTGATTGACCATGCGCGTTAATCGCGCAGATTCCTCGTAAAGTGATTGAAACAATGATTCATCTCCTTTTAATACGCCTTGGCTTAATCCTTCTAGATATCCATTTAGATTGGTCAAAGGCGTGCGTAACTCATGAGCCATATCACTCATCATATTTTTTCTTGCTTCTTCCATCTTTTTTAAACGGATAATCAGCTGATTAAAGTTCTTTGTCAGTTCGCCAATTTCGTCTTTCGAAGCCACTTCGAGAAGCTGAGGATACTGACCGCTACTTAATTTTTTAGTTGATTGGACGAGTTTCTGAAGCGGAGCCACGACTTTCCTCGTTAAATAATAATGCAAAACAGCGGCGACAATTACTGCGATGATGCTCGTACGAATTAAATAATATTCCATGGTACTGTTAAAAAATTCTTTCCTTGTTTCTCCAACCATATTGAATTGATTCACTAAAAAGCAAGCAAAGTCATTGACGGAAACACCTGTCAACCAAATAACGCTGCCAATGACTAACACATTAATCGCGATTAATTTCCAAAAAATTCGGGAATAGAGTTTTTCTTGCAAAGTTTTTAATTTAAGACGCAACAAATTTATACCCCATTCCTCGAATCGTTTGAATCCATTTTGGCTGCGAAGGGTTATCTTCTAATTTTTCCCTCAATTTTCCTATATGCACATCAATAGTACGCTCCATTACGCATTTTTCTCCATTTGGATATAACTGTTCTAGCAACTGTTCCCGAGAAATAATTTGATTAGGGTATTGCATGAAAAAGTGAAGAAGACGAAATTCAGATTGAGTAAGGTGAATTTGCCGTCCATGCAACCAAACTTCTCCCCTGCGAAGCTTAATAGTTAATCCGTTATAAGAAATTTTATTGCATCGTTGTTCTGTTCGTCGCAACACGGCTTCCACACGGGCTACAAGCTCTCTGGGGCTAAACGGCTTTATTACATAATCGTCTGCTCCCGCCTGTAAACCAGCAACACGATCCTCCTCTCGTATTTTAGCAGTTAACATAATGATTGGAACATCATGTTTCCAGTCCTGACGAATTTGTTTGCATAGCTCTATTCCACTCATTTTAGGAAGCATAAGATCCAGAATAATTAAACAAGGAGAACGCTTTAAAAACATATCCATTCCCATTTCCCCATCTCTTGCTTCCAATACTTCATATCCTTCTTTTTCTAAATATATTTTTACTAATTGTCTAATTTTCATATCGTCTTCGACAACTAGAATTGGAGTGCTCATATCCCATCTCCCCTTAAAAAACGGAGTTTACTCCATAGAATCAATTTTCTCCACCATCCAATCATAGCTCATCGGTCCTGTAATCTTTTCGCGTATGATTCCTTTCGAATCAATAAGATAACTTGTCGGAATGGCTTGAGCTTGATACTTCTCAGACACTTCCCCCATTTCATCAAGAACTACAGTAAACGTAATTCTATAGTCCTTTAAAAAACGGGCAACGTCTTCTTTGTTTTTTTCGGCTTGTGTCAAGTTTACCGCTAGTATTTCAACCCCCTCATCTTTGTATTTCTCATAAAATTTTTGCATTTCCGGCATCTCTGCACGACAAGGTGGACACCACGTCGCCCACATATTGACAATTACTTTTTTTCCTCGAAAGTCAGACAGCGCAACCGTTTGGCCATCTAATGTTTGTAGTTTAAAGTCTGGTGCACGATTTCCTTTATTAATTCCTTCCACATAGAAAGAACTACTATTATTTATAGATGAAGATGGTTTCCCCTTAAAGACTGTATCATAGACAGTCCAGCCCAATAAGCCGACCAATAGGATCATGGTTACCGCTTTTTTCAAAAAAACACCCCCCTTTTCAATCCTTAGTACGAAAAGATGGAATCACTCGATAATAAAGAACTTATTTTTTGCATCTGTCCCGTATATAGAAGAACCCCGAGTAAGACCATAATCCATCCGTTTATTACTGATAACACCGGCAGCCATTTGTTAACATTTTTAACTATTCTTAAAGAACGCGTAATAGCGAGTGAAATGATAAGAAATGGAATTCCTAATCCTAAGGAATAAAACCAGAGCAAGAACATTCCATTGTACATCGTTTCGGTTGATCCAGCCAAAAGCAAAATGGAGGATAAAGTCAAACCAACACAAGGAGTCCAACCAGTAGCAAACGCCATACCGACAATTATAGAACTAAATATATTTTTTGTTTTCTCTTTACGGAGACTCCACCTCTTTTCACGCATAAAAAACCGAAATGTAAATATTCCAGCCATTTGTAGGCCAAAAACTATGATTAATAAACCGCTAATTTTTCCAATGAATGTGCGGTATTCTGTAAAGAATTGCCCAATGAAGCTAGCAGTGGCCCCCATCAGGACAAAAATTATACTAAATCCGAAAACAAACGCTAGCGAACGGGTAAATATATCCCATTTTCTTCCTTGAATTTTGTTATCTTTTATAGATGTTCCGGTAAGATGTGCGACATAGGCGGGCACTAAAGGAAAAATACAGGGCGAGAAAAAAGAAAGCATGCCGGCTGTTAAAGCAAATAACGCAGACATTTTTGTGTTGCACACTCCTTTCCGTCGTTTCATTCTTTCTCCATGATATCTTCCTTATGTTAAGATTTATTTAAGATTTTAGTTTCTTTCTTTTTTCCACAATAGTACTTTGCCAACAACGCCAAACATAAGCATAGAAATGCTCCATACCTGCAGCTTCGATAGCCCAAGGAAATATGAATGTTGGTCAGCGAAAAAGGTAATGAGCAACTGCCCAATACAAAATAAGATAAGGAAAAAATATGTATGTCCGGGAAAGTTTATCGGCTTTTTGCGTAAAAGAACCCATACAATAAGCAAGAAAAACAATAGCAATTTATACAAATGAATTGGATGATGCGTCAATCCAACATGCCACGAACCTTGTAAAATAGGAGCACCGTACTGCCGCTGAAACAAATAATAAACGAAGCCAGCCATGACATAGAAAGCTATCAGTGAGTTTGTCAACACATAGATCGGGATCTTTGCACGATATGCTCCCATGAAAACAGAAATAGAAGCAACTACAATTCCTAAGAGAACTCCCTTATTTCCACTAGGCAAATACAAAATGCTCAACGGATTATTCAAAAACAAGGAGGGATCAAATAGCGCGGGGCTGATTTTCCAAATAGCAAGATAATAAAGTAAAGCATTGGACAAAAGATGTTCTATTTTATCTCGGTATTCTTTTCTCTCGCTTAATAAGAAATGCATAAATACATAGCCGCTAATACCAGACAGCAGCCATACTAACCAATTGGTGCGAAATAAAAACGGGCCGATTGCTATCACATCACTCATTGATTTACCTCTCCAAATTAAAAAGTGATTATACACTATTCTACTCCTAAACATTTTCACAATACGGAACTTTATTACCGATATTCCACCTTGTTAATCGTTTCGCCGCTGGGCTTATTGCAATCATAACTCTTAATGACTCTGCAATAATTCCATTTATAGTGAAAATTCTATCTAAAAAACTTGTTGATGTTTTTTTGTAAATGTACGCCTTCATATACCTATATGTGTATTTAAACTGATTTATTATCACTTATACGAAGAAAAAAGACTGATGAATCTTGTTTATAAAAAGAAGCGGATAACCATTCTACAAATTTATAAAGTGATGAAAAAATAATAACCAAACAATAGTGTGATTAGTAACATTAA
>JADBKC010000143.1 GCA_014896555.1 Caryophanales bacterium
TAACCGTTTAGTCGACATGTTGCCTGAAGAGCATCGTCAAAAAGCATATGAACTTTGCAAACAAATTGATCCAACCGATCACAAAGCCATCATTTTATACGGAACACAAGCTCAGTCTAAATTACTTCATTTCTCGCAAACGATGCTTGAACACGTACAGAATAAAGACATTGGAGAAATCGGCGATATTTTAAACGAATTGATGCAAAAGCTTGAACAAGTAAACCCTGAAGAGCTGCAGCCGGAAAAGAAACATTTTTTCATGCGGATGTTTGGGAAAATTTCTCATTCGGTTCACGAAATATTATCCAAATATCAAAAAACGAGCGCTCAAATCGAACGCATTAGCGTGAAACTCGATCTTGCCAAACAAACATTGCTTCGTGATATCCAATTGTTAGAACAATTGTATGAGAAAAACAAAGACTATTTCCATGCTTTGAATATTTATATTGCGGCAGGCGAGTTAAAATTAGAGGAACTTCATACGAAGATCATTCCGGAACTGAGGAAAAAAGCGGAAACATCCGGTGATCAAATGGCTTATCAAGAAGTAAATGATATGGTGCAGTTCGCTGATCGACTGGAAAAACGTCTGCACGATTTAAAATTAAGCCGTCAAATTACGATCCAAAGTGCACCACAAATTCGATTAATTCAAAATACAAACCAAACATTAGCTGAAAAAATTCAATCCTCGATTATGACGGCGATTCCGTTGTGGAAAAATCAAATCGCGATTGCGTTAACGTTGATTCGCCAACGTCATGCAGTAGAAGCTCAAAAACAAGTCAGCAAAACAACGAATGAATTATTGCTGAAAAATGCTGAAATGCTAAAAGCAAACACCATCGAAACGGCTCAAGAAAATGAAAGAGGCCTCGTCGATATTGAAACATTGAAAAAAACTCAAGAAAACTTGATCTCGACATTAGAAGAAGTGTTGCGCATACAACAAGAAGGCCGCGCCAAACGTTACCAAGTCGAGCAAGAGCTTGCCACAATGGAAAACGAACTAAAACAAAAGCTGCTGAATTTAAAGTAAGAAATGCTTTAAAGTGGAGAACTGATCTCCCCACTTTTTATAATGGTTCTGCCTTTCATTGAAAGAATGGACATAGTGTTTTCACTTAATAAAACTATCACAGTCTCTAAAAAAGGATGAACACAGTGCATTTTAAATGGAGTGGCTGCAAAATCCCTCAATCATTATTTGGATCGGTTTCAATTCCTCGATATGGTGAAACATCGAAGTGACAATGTACTTATAACTAAAATGATTGTAGACAGTTGTTTTTCCCCATATGAAACTTATAGGTCATTAAAAATATATACTTATTAGAGAAAGGAGGATTTCAATGTATTTTCCATCAAAAAAAGATTTATGGCTAACGGTTATAAATTGGGTAGTTATATTCGCTTGTTTTTTACCCATTTTTACCAGAAATGACTATGAGGCACTTATTTTTACAATTTCATTGGCTATCATTTTAGTCTGGAGCTGGTTTACCACAGGATATAAGATAAGTAATGAACTTTTAATTATCCAACATAGTCCACTAAAAAAGAAAATCCTAATAAAAGATATAAAAAAATGAAACGAACAAAAAATCCATTATCCTCTCCTGCACTCTCCATCGACAGAATTGAAATAACGTATGATTCTGGTTTTGGAATGGTACTGGTTTCTCCAAAAAATAAACAGAAATTTATCTCTTTGTTAAAAAGTATTAACCCACATATTGAAGTAGATAACAATTTATACTAATCATTATAGCGTGTTTTCGTAAAATCACTTTATATTTATTCTATTACCAACATTATTTTTTAACAGAACCATCAGGCTTTCAGCTATCTTTTTTATACACCGAACATTTTCTATCGTTTTTAAAGTTAAAAATATTATGTAAATAAAGGATAACGAAAGGAAGCTTTCGATCATACTGCTTCTAAAAATGATCCGTTCATTTCCTATAGATTTTTTATCAACTTGAACACTTTTGCTTTAATATGAATATTTTCCCCTTCTAAACTTCGCTAATGTCTATCACAAAGAGAAAAGACCTTGCAGTGCCATTCTGCAAGGCCTTTTCTCGAACAAAGGGGATGGGAGAAATTTTTCACGGTCAAACAAAGGGGTATATGTTTGCTTGTGATCAACTTCACGTTATTAATATATCAATTCTTTTATTAGTTTTCAAGAGTTTGCTCGATTTTTCACAGATTTGTCAAATTCCTAATGCAAGCTAGATAAAAGCGAATCGAGATTGACAATCTTCTTATTTGAATGAATGGGATGCTTTTTTCATATGATGGAATAAAAAAAGATGACAAGGAGGCTGAAACAATTGAAAAAACTTCCCATTCTATTTCTTCTCATTCTGCTTCTATTGACATTATGGATCAATCTGCTTGGACTTATGAAGTTAATGCCCCTTTTTATTACTTCGCCTATTTTATTCATTGTGATTTTTCTATTTATTAACTATCTGAACGATCGAAAACGTTTTAAAGGATTTCGTTAAAAACTTTGAATTTCTGGGGTGGAATGATGGAGAATTTCAAGGAAAGAAGTAATGTTTTCCCAATGCTCAATGGAACGTTCGTCATCCCTGTTAAGCGAAAATAACCATCAGAGGAGAGAAATCCCCACTGATGGCCGTTATTTCTCCTTTGTTATTGTTCTAATAATGATTCGAGTTCGGACAGCTTTTCTTCAAATACTTTCAAAGCCTGTTCAATTGGTTCAGGCGTTGTCATATCAACCCCTGCTTTTTTCAATACTTCAATAGGATAATCGGAACTGCCGGCTTTCAAGAAATGATTGATGTAGCGATCAACCGCTGGTTTCCCCTCGGTTAAAATTTGCGAACTTAAAGCTTGGGCTGCGCTGAATCCAGTCGCGTATTGATATACATAATAATTGTAGTAGAAATGCGGAATCCGCGCCCATTCCAATCCGATTTCTTCATCAATGGTCATGCCCGTGCCAAAATACTTTTTGTTCAACTCATAATATTCCTTAGTCAAAAGCTCAGATGTCAATGCTTCCCCATTTTGTTCCTTTTGATGGATCATATGTTCAAATTCAGCAAACATGGTTTGACGGAAGACTGTGCCTCGGAATCCTTCCAAATAATGATTCAAAATATACATCCGCTCTTTTTCGTCTTTCAACGTTTTCAATAAATACTCATTTAAAAGCGCCTCATTGCATGTCGAAGCAACTTCCGCTACAAAGATAGAATAATCGCCATAGACAAACGGCTGATTTTTTCTCGTATAGTAGCTATGGACGCTATGACCGAATTCATGTGCAAGTGTAAACAGATTGTTGACATTGTCTTGCCAGTTCAAAAGAATATAAGGATTCGTTCCATAGGAGCCGGAAGAATAGGCGCCGCTTCTTTTTCCTTTATTTTCTACAACATCCACCCAACGGTTCTCAAAACCTTCTTTCAGGACATTCAAATAATCATCCCCAAGGGGAGCCAATCCTTTCAAAACATAATCTTTTGCTTTTTCGTAAGTCACTTTCATATCGACATCTTGAACGAGCGGCGTATAAAGGTCGTACATATGAAGATCATCGAGTTTTAACACTTTTTTGCGCAAATCGACATAACGATGCAGCAAGTGAAGATGTTTATTCACCGTCTCCACTAAATTATCGTATACCTTCTCTGGGATGTTGTTAGAGGAAAGAGCGGCTTGGCGGGCACTTTCATAATTTCGAACCCTTGCATAAAAATTGTCTCGTTTTACTTGGCCGTTCAATGTACTGGCAAATGTATTTTGAAACTTCCTGTACGTTTCATATACCGCTTTAAAAGCTTCACGGCGCACTCGACGATCTTTTGATTCCAAAAATTGAATAAAGCGTCCATGAGTGATTTGCACTTTTTCCCCATTCTCGTCTTCAATGACCGGAAATTCCAAATCGGCATTATTTAAAACGCCGAAAGTATTGCTGGACGCGCCCATCACCTCTGAAGCTTGGGCCAATATCGCTTCTTGATCGGCATCTAGAACGTGAGGGCGTTCGCGGTTAATTTCCTCAATGGCATGGCGATATAGTTTTAATTCTTCTTTTTCTTCTAAGAACTTCTCGAGCTTGCTTTCATCAATGCTCAATATTTCCGGAACGACAAAAGAAAGGCTGCTTGCCACTTGTGAATATAAGCTTTTCGCACGCACGTCCAGCCCTTGGTAAAACGAATTCGTTGTATCTTCATCATATCTCATATGAGAATAAGTATATAATTTCCCCATTCTCAGCAGCAATTCATCTTGATAAGTCAGCAGTTCATATAATTGATCTGCACTTTCTCCTAACTTTCCCTTAAAAGTAGCTGCTTTTTTCGCCAATTCTTTGACTGCTTTGAATTCTTTTTCCCATTCCTCATCGGAGGCAAAAATATCTTCCAGTCTCCATTTCAGCTCTTCTGGCACTTCATTGCGAGAAGGCAATGTCTTTGCCTGCGTTTCTGTCATCCATATCCCTCCATCGAAAAACTTCTGCTATTCATTAGTATCTGCTCATCTCTTCCATAAGAGTTTCACTTTATATTTTACACTTATTGCCGAAATTATCCTGCTGAACTGCTCAAATTTGGAGTGAATTTAAAATAAGTTCCTTATATTTTTTTAGCAAAAGCCTTTCCTCTTGATACTGCTTGTCCAAAGTGGGCACATCCTTTACTTTCTTTTGCACGATAAATTTTCCTTGCCCTAAATTCTTTAAAATTTCCATACTTGCAAGTAATTGAAAATAATGAAAAACCGCTTTTTCTAGTGTGTTCGGTTCAATAAGAGGAAATTCACGAATCACCAACTCCCCTTTTTTCACCCTTTTTTGCAAAACGGCTAATCCTTGTTTCATATGAACGGTTTGACCGATCCTTACTCGGTAAAGCAAATCGGACCATAAATAATATTGCCATTCGACGGGGTGGCTTCGAATCCAGATACTATGTTTGACGGGAAGTCCTATGCACGGATGAAGAAGCTGAGGATTTTGGCCATTGAAATAAACAGCTTTCAAGAATGGATCATGGAAAGCTTTTGAATAACGAATTTTACGGCTGATCCACCGCAGTTTGCCATCCAGCCATTGAGCCATAGTGAAGGAACGGAAGGCTTTCGGCTTATGGAGAGAGAACGGAAACATAATCTGATCCATCGGTACGCTCACTTGTACACCGAAAAATTTGACCGGTGAAAACGGAAAGAGGAAAAGATAAAAATGAAACATTTTCGTTTCTGGTTGAAAAGAAGGGAACCAATAACCCCAATGCGGGGAGTATTGAAAAAACATTTGTTGAAAAGAAGTAAATGAAAAAAGACGAAAGCGATCTTGTGAAACGGTCTGGCCGCCGTAAATCCAAAGCGGCTTCAAGCCGTATTTTTGGTAAAGATCCGTTCGTTTTTTTAAAAGAGAGGCAGAAATGGGGGAACACTGAACTTCAATCGCTAGAGGCGGTTTTTTTAAAAGCAGATCGGGGCGCTGCTGAATGGAGGGTAAATAAACTTCTAATTGGACATCGAGATGTTGCTTTCGAAACCATTCATAAAGAAGAAGTTTGCTCGATAAATGTCGTTCCGATTCTCGCTCAGAAGAAGCAGGACATTGTTTGTTGGAAACATGAGCAAAATGAGGGATCTTCGTTGAGCCAATTTTTAAAGTGAGCGGAGACCGGCAACAAGGGCAATAAAAACGCTTTTCCGTTTTCCAACGCTGCAATGTCTCTTTATCACGGCAATGCATTAAGTGAACGGATGCACCTTTTTCATCATAAGCAGTAAACACCTCTTAACCTCCCAACCATAGGATTACGACATTCTTATTCAAATACCTGCGTTGTTTTAAAAAAAACCGGAAAACCGCACAAAAAAGGAATGTTATTCTACTGATGAAAGAAAACAAGTGAAGAATGGACATATGAAGGGCAGTAACATCATTGAATTTACCTGATTGGTGGTTCTGAGCTGGATTTGTTTGTTCGAAAATACGGGAAGCTCTACACGGCTTTAAAGAAAGAACTCCTATTCCAGATATTGATGTTATCTATTTTAATGATGGCAATTTGGAAGAATTAGAAGAAAAGGGCTGTTTGTTAAGTCCCTAAATAAGGACGATTTTTTTGTGTACTTTTAAAAAATGAAAAAAGGAGAGGGGCGTCCAAAAGTCAGTTACCCTGACTTTTGGACGCCCCCTGCATTTTAGATGTACGGTTAGGAAAAATATTTTTGCAATGTACGGAATACATCCTT
>JADBKC010000144.1 GCA_014896555.1 Caryophanales bacterium
GGCTTTGCTAGGCATATTAGCTTATCATACCCGCCACTCCATGTAAAGCGGTGAATATGCACTAGTTTATGCAAACTCTTAATTGCCAAACACTACATTTCTTAATTGCCATCAACAGTCAAGGAAAGTACTATATTACTTCTTTTCCATCAACTGGCCGGTCTGTAAAGCTGAAGAAGAAGTGAGTTTGAGTGTAACCCCTCTAGCTAACTTATTGTCAGAATTCTGTTTAAATTACAAACAATAGTTAAGAGGCTAAAAAATATTCTTATAAATCTATAAAATTGATAAGCAAAGCAGTGAAATTTGATATTGACGTTTGATTTATTTTGAAAACTTATATTTGCTAAAAATTCAATTCTTGATAGGCCTGATTATAGATGGTGTAGTATTTTTTCTAACTATTTGTTTTCTTGTCCCCATTCTCCAACCAACTATATAATGAAATTAAATTAAATCAAGATTTATATTCCTCATGATCCAAATATTGGAGTGACTTCTTATGAATGACAGGCAGAAAGGCATATTACGCATATTATTAACGGAAGAGCAGCCTCATGTTTTAACGAAACAATTAGCGGAGAGAGTGAATTGTTCGGAAAAAACGGTTCGCAATGATTTAAAAGTGATTGACCAATATTTGAAGGAGCATACGAACGCGCGTCTTATCAAAAAACCGAATGTCGGCATTTTTTTAGAAATCGATGAGGAAGAAAAATCCATGCTTTTTAAGCAATTGCTTGCGGCGGACAATCCGATGGATCTGAACGACGAAGAGCGATTACTAGAAATTGCGTATCGTCTTTTAATGGAAACGAAACATGTGACGCTGAAATCTTTGGCTGAACAATACTATATTCCTAAAAATGTTGTGAAAAAAGATTTGCGCAAAATCGAACGATGGCTGAAAAAATATCATTTAACTTTCATTTCAAAACAAAAAATAGGATTAATAGTGAAAGGCACGGAGCAAAATAAACGGCTGGCATTGGCTAATCTCCACCAATTAATACATCCTCAGTTTTTCAATCGTCGCTTTATGAAAAGCCAGTTTCCCGCTCATGAAGTGAACATTGTCGAAAAAGAATTAAAAGAGATGGAAAATTTTTATGATTTTACTTTTACCGATGATTCATTTGAAAGCGTGTTAATACATACTTTAATAGCGATAAAGAGAATGAAAATGAATCAATCTGTTTCTAAAGTGGCGAATTCATCGCAAGTGATGAAAACGAAAGAATATGCATGGACGAAACGTTTTCTGGAAAAATTGGAACCGTATTTTTCCGTTCATTTTTCTGAGCAAGAAATCCTTTATTTAACCATTCATATCTTAGGAGCCAAAATAAATGATCCGACTGCTGCGAAGCTCACTTTGGACACTCAAACTCAACCATTAGTAGATTCTTTCGTTTATGAAATCATCCAGAGAATGAGTCGGTTGACTATTGTTGCTTTTCATAAAGATCAAGAATTGCAGAGAGGTTTGTCTGTTCATTTATTGACCACTTTTCAACGTCTCGCTCATGATCTACCCATTTCTAATCCGATGCTAGATGATATTAAAAAGATGTATCCTTATATGTTTGATTCCATCATTACGGTGATCGCGGAGCTGAAAGAGAAAATCCTTTATGTGATTCCGGAAGAAGAAACGGCATACCTTACCTTGCATTTTCAAGCTTCCTACGAACGATTGAAAAAAGTAAGTGCAGAGGATCAACGCGTTTTGATTGTTTGCCATATGGGGATCGGAATGTCTCAGTTGATTCAAACCAAGTTGGAACGGTATTTTCGAGATTTACATATTGTGGGATGTGTGGGAAAAGCAAAGTTGGACGATTATTTAACGAAATATCCCATTGATCTGGTCATTGCCACTATGCCTCTATCGCTCAAACAGGTTCCAAGCATCACGGTTTCACCGCTTTTACCAGAAAGCGATATTCGAAAGGTGGAACAAATGATTCAGCATCGCAACGGGCATCCGGTGGCGTTTGAAGGAAAGTCGGAGTTATTGAAATTTATCAGGGAAGAAACCCTTTTTTTGAATTTGAAAAAAGAGCATCCGTATGAAGTTATTGAGGAACTGGCTAATGCCTTGTATCGATTAGGCTATGTAGAAAAACAATATGCTCATAGTGCCATCCTTAGGGAAAAAATGGCCTCAACGTCGATTGGTTCGGGCATTGCCATTCCACACGGAGACCCCGATTTCATTAAGGATTCTGCCATTGCTGTGGCTACGTTAAAACAACCGCTCGAATGGGGAACGGATCAAGTGAATTTAGTATTCTTAATGGCTGTCAAAGAAAAGCATGAAAGAATGAAACAGCTGTTTCAGGAGTTATCTTTTGAGTGAACGACCAGAAATCATTCAATCGCTTACGACAGAAACGGAATCATCGAAATGGATCGAAATCCTGGATTTTCGCTTGCAAAAGATGCTTACATAATGGTGCCCGATCGATAGAATGACAGAAAGATAAAAAAGGTAGAAGAGTTCTATTTTTCGACAAAAAATTTTTTTACCGCAATTTCCGGTAAAAAATTGTACTTTTTCCTGTCGAATTTCCTTGTATAGTAAAGATGAAAGCGGTTACCTAACAAGGAGGGAATTCAAATGAAGATATTAGCCATTACTTCTTGTCCAAATGGAATTGCCCACACGTATATGGCAGCTGAAAATCTTCAAAAAGCTGCAGATAAGCTTGGAGTGGAAATGAAAGTGGAAACGCAAGGCTCGATTGGAGTGGAAAACGAGCTGACCGAACAAGATATTTTAGAAGCAGATGGAATTATTATCGCGGCTGACAAAACGGTCGATAAATCCCGCTTTGTCGGGAAAAAATTAATCGAAGTCGGGGTTCAAGAAGGAATTCGCAACCCGGAGAAATTAATTCAGAGTATCATTGACGGAAATGCCGAAGTGTATGGATCAAAAATAAAATCCGTTGAAGAGTATAAAAAAGAAATGAAGTCTAAACAAAATCCTGTTTACCGTCATTTAATGAACGGTGTTTCGTACATGATTCCGTTTGTTGTTGTCGGTGGTCTGTTGATTGCCTTGTCGTTGGCGATTGGCGGCGATCCGACAGGCAAAGGTCTCCAAGTCAAAAGCGAATTTTGGAATTCGATATTAAGTGTTGGATCAGCCGGTTTTACGTTTATGGTTCCCATTCTGGCCGGGTTTATTGCGATGAGTATTGCAGACCGTCCTGGATTGGCTCCCGGTATGATTGGTGGCTACATTGCGGCGAATGGAAGCTTTTATCACAGTAATGCGGGAGCCGGGTTTTTAGGTGGAATTGTGGCAGGTTTTATTGCCGGTTATGTGGCGAAATGGATTAAATCTTGGAAAGTGCCGAAAGTCATTCAACCGATTATGCCAATATTAATTATTCCGATTTTAGCAACATTAGTCGTAGCGGCTTTATTCATTTTTGTTATAGGTCAACCGATTTCTGGCATTATGAGTAGTTTAACAGATTTCTTAAATAGTATGAAAGGAGCAAGCAGTATCTTTCTTGCGCTCATCTTAGGCGCTATGATTTCGTTCGACATGGGGGGACCAGTCAATAAAGTGGCATTTCTTTTCGGTGCCACAATGATTAGTGAAGGAAACCCTCATATTATTGGGGCCATTGCAACGGCCATTTGTATCCCTCCGTTAGGAATGGGTCTTGCTACGTTCTTGAATAAGAAAAAATACGAAAAAGAAGAATTGGAAGCAGGAAAAGCGGCTTTAGCAATGGGGCTTGTTGGGATTACAGAAGGAGCGATTCCATTTGCGGCAAAAGATCCACTGCGCGTGATCCCTTCCATTATGGTTGGATCCATGGTAGGAGCAGTGATTGCGATGTTAAGTAAAGTGGGAGATCACGTCCCGCACGGTGGGCCGGTCGTAGCTGTTCTAGGTGCTGTCGATCATTGGGTTATGTTTTTCGTAGCAATTATCGTAGGCGTTGTCGTGACAGCGTTTATGGTCAATGCTTTGAAAAAAGATGTTCAATCTTAATGATTTGAATATTTAGGCTTGCCGTATCATTTTGAGAAAAAAGAATACGGCAAGCCGGGCTTGTTTACATACAGAAAGGAGCTCAGTTCAAAATGAATCTATCCGATCTAACAACCATGGAATTAATCGATGTAGATTTAAAAGGAACGACAAAAGATGAAGTGATTGATGAGCTAATCGCCAAATTGGACGCAGCTGGTGTCATAAAATCGAGCCGGAAATTTAAAAAAGCCATTTTAAAACGAGAAAAAGAAAACTCTACAGGTATAGGATTTTCCATAGCGATTCCACACGGTAAATCAAAAGCCGTTTTAAAGCCTAGTGTTGCATTTGGTTTGCAAAGAAATGGCGTTGACTGGGAGAGTATGGACGGTACGCCAGCACAATTGATTTTTATGATTGCTGTTCCTGAAGAAAGTGCCGGGAATGAACATTTAAAAATTCTACAAATGTTATCGCGTAAATTAATGGACGAGACGTTTAGAGAACAATTGCTAGGGGTGCAAACAAACGAAGAGGCGTATCGATTGTTAAGTACGATTCAGTAAAAGAAAAAAATGGCTTGACTTTGTCATTGTCTAAATGAGGTTATAACTGAACAGAAGGTGAGTCGTTGATATGAATCTACAACCTATTTTTTTCGAACCGATTTTTAAAGAAAGAATTTGGGGCGGAACCGTTTTACGTGACAAATTTGGCTATGATATTCTTTCAGAGAAGACAGGGGAGTGTTGGGCGATATCTGCTCATCCTAATGGCCCAAGTATTGTAAAGTCAGGTCCGTGGAAAGGGATGACTCTGGAACAGCTTTGGAGAGATCATCGCGAACTGTTTGGCGGCATCGAAGGAGAAAAGTTTCCGTTATTAACGAAGATACTAGATGCGAATCGTGATCTCTCTGTTCAAGTACATCCGGATGATCAATATGCTCAATCTCATGAAAATGGTGAATTGGGCAAAACCGAATGTTGGTATGTAATCGACTGTGAGAAAGATGCTGAAATGATTTTTGGTCATACGGCCAAGACAAAAGAAGAGCTAGCGCAAATGATTCAAGAGGGACGATGGAATGAATTGCTGCAACGGGTCAAAATCCAACCTGGAGATTTTTATTATGTTCCAAGCGGCACTATCCACGCTCTTTGCAAAGGAACACTTGTCCTCGAGACTCAGCAAAATTCGGATACCACGTATCGCGTTTATGATTACGATCGAACGGATGATAACGGAAAGAAACGTGAACTTCATCTTGAAAAAGCAATGGAAGTTATAACGGTTCCTCACACGGCCACCAAAGTAGAACCGAAAACGGAAGAAAAACAAGGGGCAACCATTACGACATTTATCCAAACACCGTATTTTTCCGTATACCAATGGTCAATTAAAAGCCGTTGCCAATTCACACGTAGCAAGCCCTTTTACTTATGCAGCGTCCTGTCCGGCAGTGGCAATCTGAAAACCGCCCAAGGCGAATACCCTATCAAAAAAGGCGATCACTTTCTGATCCCAGCCACCATCGACACCTTTGAATTATCCGGCGAAACCAATATCATCACATCACACGTATAGGTGCCTGACCCCACCAACGCTTTAAAGCATTGGTGGGGTCAGGCACCTATAATAATTTAAAGCGATAGGAGTATGATTTGTGATTTACTATATGACGTACGTTATTTTAAAGAGCATTAATAATCGTCAGAACCATGTTTATTCCACTTTAGTCGTTACATAATTCTTGTTTGATGGCGAGGGTTTAGTCATCCAATATATAATGATAAACGCTATTATTGAAATAAACGTTACTGTCCAACTAACTTTCGTGCCGATCTTACTCCATTGACCTATTAACATTAAGAAGGCGGGAACGGTGGCGGTCATAAAAGCTTGAATTAGCGCTATCCATCCAGTGAAAATAGCGATATCTTTCTTTTGGGCAAGCAACAAATAAAACAAAGTCTAAAGAAAAGCCCACATAATCCAAATAATGCCAAACTTAATATCATTTAGTTCAGTGAAATTGATAAAGCTATATCCAATAGCTAGTATTGCTACCCATAAGGAGTACCATCCTAATCCCGAGGAATCTAAATTTTTCAGATTGGAAATTCCCACATAAAGATACGTAAAACCAAATAGAAACACAACAGAAGCGTTAAAAATGGACCAAGGATCTCCTTTAGCGGTAAAAATTAAATAAAAGGGTGTAATCGTTTGCATTGCCCCAATAAATAAATTAAAAATCCCAGCACTTT
>JADBKC010000145.1 GCA_014896555.1 Caryophanales bacterium
TTCAGCTCCGGGAGCTACGCCTACTGTTCCAATTTCATTGTCTTTCGCGGCGATGATCCCGGCAACATGCGTTCCGTGTCCGTTCTCGTCTCGATAGGAATTGCCGCATAAAGCTGTTTCTAATGCACAATATCCACCGCTTACTTTCAAATCCGGGTGGCTTGGATCAATGCCGGTATCAATAATGGCAATTTTTACACCTTTACCGGAAAGGGTTTCCGGCTGCTTTGCCGGTAGATTGATTGTTTTATGTCCCCATGGGGTCATTTGCGCACTAATTTCAACTTTGTTTTCTCTCGAAGCCTTTGTAATCACCCCGGATTTGAGTAATTCTTGCAGGCTATTTTCTTCAATTTCTATTGTTGCGGCGTTAATAGAGTCATATTTTTGAAGAATTTCTCCGCCGTTCGATTGAATGGTTTGCTCATCTAAGTCCTCTTTAAAGAAAACGATATAACGGCTTGTTGTTTCCTCTTGCGCCGCTTGTTTATCTTGTACAATCTGTGCGTTCGCTATATGGTTGATCGGAAGCAGATTTAGATAAAGGGTTGTGATGAAGAGGATTGTCAGGAATTTTCTCATTACTTTCTCCCCGTTTCGTTGTAAACAAAAGGAGTCTATGAAAGTACTAGACTCCTTCTCATTTTAATAGATCTTCCATAAATGTTAAATGGGAATTTTTTAAATGTTATTGTATAAAGCTGTTACATTGAGTCCCTTCGCTTTGTAATAATCTAGAATTCCTAAATAAATCGCTTCGGCGGCTTTTTGGCGCCAGGCAGCTGATTTTAATTTATCATTGTCTTGTTTGTTGTCGATAAATCCTAATTCTGTTAAAACGGCAGGCATGCTATTTTCACGAATGACATGGAAGTCGCCATGCTTCACGCCGCGGTCGCTCGTCTGCATTGCTTCAGCTAATCGGTTTTGAATTTTCGTCGCCAAAAGTTTACTGTCTTCCCAGTACGGATTTTTGGCTGCAGAATGATAATAATAGGTTTCTGTTCCTTTTGCTGAACCGTTAAAGGAGTTGGCATGAATACTGATAAATATGTTTGCTTTTGCATTTTTGGCAATGGCTACCCTTTCCGAAAGAGAAATGAATGTGTCTGTTTCTCTCGTCAACTTGTAAGAAAAAGGTGTTTTTTCCAATAGATTTTTTACTCTTAGTGCTGTATCCAGGACGACTGTTTTCTCTTGCAAACCAAATCCTATTGCACCCGGGTCTTTTCCTCCATGCCCCGGGTCAATCACAATCATCTTGGTGCTTAATGGATCATTTGCACCGTTTGATCCGTCTGAACCATTTGAACCACTTGGACCCTGACCTGATGAATGTGTTCCTTCAAGGTAAGCCTCATTGACAAATCCTTCAAGCTGAGAGCTTTTCACATAAACCCAATTTCCAACAGAGTAGGCCGCTGCCACTTTTGTTCCTTGTGAAAGAGAACCGATTTTTGAATAGTTGACAGAAGGACCAGTTCGTACGTTTAATGAGTCTGCATTCACTTCTAAGTCGCCGCTGAAAGTGACGGTTGGGTTTAAGCGAAGATTGTAGTTAATGGCTCTTGCAAGGAAAACGGAAAAATCGGCTCGTGTAATGTTCAAGTTGCTGCCAAAATGATTAGGTGAGATTCCTTGAGCAATTCCTCTGGACATTAAGTTGTTTGCTGCCGAGGTAGTACTTGTTCCTCCATATTTGAAAGCCCGATCGATGAGAAGGGCCATTTCGCCCCTTGTTACCGGCTTTTCTGGTCTGAATGTTCCATCCGAGTAACCTGAAATGATGTTTACATTCACTGCTGATTGTATGTATCCTGAAGCAAAACTTCCCGAGGACACGTCTTTAAACTGTGTGGCCATCTTCGTTCCATTAAGGTTTAACGCTCTTCCAAGCATGGCTGCTGCTTCCGCACGGGTTACTTGTTTGCTTGGAAAAAAGTAACCTCCTGATCCCGTGACAATTTGCCCTTCAGCTAAATAATCAATCTCCTTATGCGCCCGATGACTTGAATCCACATCCAAAAAGGATACAGCCGCTTTCGAACTTGTTCCTGTAAACGGTAAAATCAACAAAGCTAGTACAATTCCGAGAACTAATTTTCTCAACACCGTCTGCTCCTTTCGCCCTTTTTCTACATTCTAACATATTGGAATGATTCCTGTATCATCCATTTTAGCCATTTTTGGCGAATTGCGCCAACCAAATTTTGGCATAAATAAACCATTTGTGGGAGAGAGATTTTTTTCATATATTGGGAGGCCTCTAGCCGAAAGTATTTTTGCGAATGGTTGGCTGCTGCAAACAAGGCATAAACAGAAAACTCCCGCGAGCGCGGGAGTTTTTATATCAAGAAAATATTAGTGCACAATTTGATTGTTAAGCGTGTCCACTCCGTTTAAAAGGATTTTGTTTAATTGGTCAATGATATAATCTATATCTTGTTTATTATAATTCCGCTCAGGAAGCTCAGTACCATATACTTGATAATATAGGATTGAAGCGTACTTAAGCTGCTTTTCGCTTGCAGGCATTAGCCGATCTGCTTTTTTTTTATTTTTTCCTTCAAGACTTCTATTAAATATTTCGCTTCTGTCTTGCAAGAATAGTTATACTCTTCTCCCAGCTGCTCTTGCAAATGCTCGATTTCTTTCATTTGTTCTTCGGTAGGTTCTTCAGAGAGTATCTTAGAAATTGTTTCGTTTATTTTTGCAGCTAATTCTTCATGAAAGACTGGATCTGCTTTTTTTTCTTCACTTACCTTGTCATACCAGGAAGAGCTGCTTGTAATATAGGAGCGCCATTCTTGAACAAAGTCGTTCATATTAAATTTTTCTTCCGACCATGCAATTTTATTCATGTATTGTTCAAAGGCAGTAGAAATTGACCTTGTTATACTAATTTTGACGCCCTGCGAAAGATCTTTAAACATTCAGTAATATTACCTCCCAAACATATTCTTAACCATTATCCCTTATCATCACATATTATACATTACCATAAATACAATGCTGTTGACAAAATTCCACACATTTTTTAAAGAGCTCATGTAAAAAAAATCAAGGTTCATCAAAGGTTCGGTAACATTCCTTGCAAAATTTTTCAGAATGATCAAAGAAAGTCGAATGTTGAAACATTCCAGCAACAATTTTTAAAAGAACTGTCATCTCACTGGAATTGCTTCTATCGAGATCATTCTTTCAGCAAACAGAAAGTGTAACGAGATTACTAAGGATATGGAGGGCAACATGAAAAAGTTCGTTATTACAGCTTTCACTCTGTTTTTTGGTGGATTTTCTGCAACGAATCATGCATACGCAGCAGCGAACTACAGCGCGAAAGCTTCTGCGGTCGCTCAACAGCATGTGGGAGTTCCTTATAAATGGGGCGGTGTGTCACCATCAGGATTTGATTGTTCGGGTTTCGTTTATTAAACAAGCAGCCGGAAAAACGATTCCTAAAACTGCCGATGAAATGTTTAGATAGCGAACTGCCGTTTCCAAAAAGAATGTAAGAAACGGCGATCTCGTATTTTTCAACACAAATAAAAAAGGCGCTTCCCACGTAGGAATATACATAGGTTCAAACAAATTTGTTCACTCAAGTTCAAAAGGTGTAAAAATAGACTCCATGTCTAATCCATATTGGAGCAAAGTCTATTACGGATCAAAGCGGTTTTAGCCTCCTAAAGATTAGGAGGCTATTTTTTTGCGTCTTATTTATGAGATTAGTAGTTTTATGTAGAAAGTAAATTTTCAATCACGGAGGGATGTATGATCCGGTTTTCCGTTTTATCTGCCTTTACCTAGATGTATGAGCTGTACCCCGCTTTTTATAATCGATTGGATGATTTTTCTATTTCCGAAGAACTTTCCCCTCTCTCCGTCGTTTTATTTCCATCCTCCTTCCCAGTTTTTTCGGTTATAATAAAAGAATATGGTTTTTTTAGTTACGGGAGGTCCACAGATGATACCGATTCCTGATCATTATCGAGAAATGCTGGAGCTTGCGGCCCGGAAATTTCAACAAGTACTGCGGCCGGAGACGGATGAAGATGTAAGCATTGTGCAAAAAGGCATGCTTCTTTATCGGCAAGGAATGGTTTACAAAATGAAGCTAGAAGACGAAGCCGTCATTTCCTCCGTCCAGGATGCGGCGCCAGCTCTTGTCCACCTTGAATTGAACTTTCTCGAGGCGAGCGACTGCTCCTGTCCGGCGGAAGGTTTTTGCCGGCATCAGCTTGCTGTGTTTTTTCAAGCCTATTCAAATATTGGCAGTGTTGCTGACTGGCTTGAAGAATGGCGCCTGCCAATAAAGGAAAAATCTCTTGCTTCGGCATGGGGGCTGCAGAGGGCGAAGGATCTATTAAAAAAGAATGCAAATGTAGAGCCTTTTATGAAAACTGACCGCGCCTTTGAAGAGAGCTTCGACTCGGTCACAACGGAGTAGAGCCATATGTCGTACTGGAACTTTTCCAAGTCTATATGAAGCGCGTAAAAGCAAGCACCCCGGTTGAGCAAGAATGGAAAACGCTCTATGAACTGATCTCTTCTATTTTTTCTTTTTTAAAACTCGCGGAAGTCAGTGAAAAATACGGACACACGGATGAAATGGTGAACCGCTATTACCGGCATCTATTCCATTCTTTGATCGAGGATGCAGAGGCGGCGATCGGCCGGCTGTCTGTCCATTCCATGCCGTTTGCTTTCGATGAATTTATGGAAAAGCTCAAAGACAGTACAGGAGAGCTTCTGTTTGTGCCTGAGTTCATCGAATATGAAGGGGTTCAATTATATAGAGTTTTATGGACGAATCTTTTTAAGCAAAGCAAGTGGCGCGAAGAAGAACGCTCAAGCTTGACCGAGCTTGTGAAGCAAAACGGCTCCCTCCCGCCAGCGATTGCCTTGGCTCATCTGAACTTATTGGCCCGTAAAGATGAAGAGGCGATTTCCGGATTGCAAGGGTTAGGTGGAGCTGCTGTCCCGTATTTGATTTACTGGCTGGAATGGCTCACCGAACAGAAAGCATGGAAAAGAATGACACCGTATATCGAGCTTTTTATGTTGCAAATGAACCGGTATATGGACATGCTTTTCGGTTATCATGAACGCCGCGATTTTACACGCATAGCACTGGAATTACTTGCTCCATATTGTATGGAAAACAGCCGCTATGATTTATATGAACGAACTCTTCTTCAAACTCTTCCATACAGTTATAAAGAGTATGAAGATTTCTTATTCCAACTAGGACGACTTGAAAAATGGGGAGAATTGCAATCTTATCTCGGTTTTGGTGTACGCGATATACCGGCAGACCGAATAAAGGCGGTTCAAAAGGAAAAACCAGACATCCTTCTCCCCCTCTACCATCAGTCGGTGATCCGCGAGATTGAACTGAAAAATCGGGCAAGCTACCGGGAAGCGGTCCGGCATTTAAAAAAACTGCGTACGTTATATAAGAAAATGAAACGTCTGGAAGATTTTGAACGGTTTATGGCCGAGCTGATGAAAAAAACAAAGCGGCTCCGCGCCTTTCAAGAAGAATGCAAAAGAGGTAAACTGATCGATGTATAAGACAAGATCTATACGAATCGCAACTACACCAATCGATGAACGGTTTTTTATCACCGCCGAAAGCGAAAACTTGATAGAGACATCCCAGTGGAAACACCTTCTTTTTCATCGCCATGAAGAAAGTTTTTATGGGACCCTCCTTGATGTCGAAACTGTTGATGGAGTCGAAGGTATTTTTGTGACTGGCTGGCAGCTTGTGACGCTTTTCGCAAAGGAGCAGTTCAACCGCCTTTTGGAGTGGGACTGGGATGAAACCGCCCAAATATGCCTTGCTGCGGCGCCAGTCATTTACGATGCGATTGTTGAAAAAGAATGGCGCCCTGATTTTTCGATGCTCGGTGAAGAGAAGTTTCGATGGGCGCTGCCTGATCGGGTCGTCAACGAATTTGACCCGTCTTTTTGGGAACAGCCGCTTGGGAGCGGTGCATCCGTTCATGATTTTATCCGAAATTGGTTCCACCATTCCCTTGAAGCATACTTAACGAGAAACGCAGAACAAAGAGCATTTTTCGACGAAAAGCTTGCTTTGTTGAAAAATAAAGACTTGCCTGCCGGAGATTTGGCTGCTTTTTTTGACGAGGAAAAGTGGCTGGAATGGATGGGCATCAAGGATGATCCTGCTCCATTCACGATAGGACTGCGGCTTGAAGAGCCGGAAGATGCAGACGGTAAATGGAGC
>JADBKC010000005.1 GCA_014896555.1 Caryophanales bacterium
TGGTGCCGAGAACCTGCTCATAAAGGAAAAGACAAAAACGCTTCGTATAGTGTTGATGAGAACCAATCGATTCAAAGGAAGACGTAAAGACTTCGTTACAGTTTCGGCAACGATAACGTTTTACAAGCACCAGTAAATATAATGGTTTGTTCAACACGGATAAATCCCGAATTTTCCTTGTCCTTCTGTCGTGGACAAAAGAAGTGAGAAACCCACAATGAGGACATCGTTCCTCCTAATCTTTTTTCTCAACATGAACTGTGCTTGCCAATAATAAGACGATGAAATTTGATGATATTGGCTGTATGTATAAATGGATAAGCGAAAATAAAGATCAAAAGATCCAGGCGAAATTCGTTCGTGATGTCAATACGAAGAAGTGGCTCGAAGCTGAAAAGGCTACCTATGTTTATGGAAAATCCTTGAAAACTCCTATGTCTTACAATGTTGTTGCTTTTCAAAATAAAAACGATGCCCAATCGTTTGCAAAGAAAAATAACGGCACAGTCTTATCCTATGATGACCTGAATTCTCATAAATGGGTAAAGAATAAAGATATGATGAAAAAGATGAAAGGCAACAAGGCATCTTAATAGGTTAAATTACAAATAAATATCGATGAGTGTAAAAGACAATCGGAAAGGTTGTCTTTTACACTATGTGCATGAATGATTGAGATGAATAAGAAAGGATCTGTTTACTCGAAAGGAGTGACAATCAATGTGGAACATTTGGCGCTCAGAACTTATGTTATCGTTTAGACAGCGAACGTATTATTCTTTCGTTATTGTGTGGGTGGTGATTCTCGGATTTTTATTTTTGCTCCAAGGGACATCTCCTGCCTTTAGCGGATATACCAATATAACCGGAACCATCATGAATCTGCTTCTTTATATCATTCCGTTGTTTATGCTGATTAATGGATCGTTTTCGATCGCAAACGAAATGGAAAATGGTCAATTTCGTTTGTTATCCACGTATCCGCTTTCCAGTATTTCATATGTCATTGGAAAGGTTGCGGGCCAATTTACTTCTCAGTTGCTGATTTTTACTTTAAGTTATGGGATTAGTTTGATGATTGGATTGCTTTCTGGAATACCTTTTTCCATGAAATGGATTACCGCGCTCTATTTTTTTGCTGTGAGTCTTATCTTTTTTTTCCTCCTAATGGGGATTGTTATTGGCTCCTTTACTTCTACGCGGTGGCAGGCATTGTCGATTTCAGTTTTTGTCTGGTTTTTCCTGATCATGCTATGGCCTACCGCTTTGATTAGCGTGTTGAACAATGTCCCTTATCAAATGATCGGTCTCATTTTGAAAACCTTCCTTTTTGTGAATCCAGCTGAACTTATTCGCTTTATTTTTGTTATACAGCTGAATGGAGGCTCTATTTTTGGCGAAGCATATGACTCGCTAGTGTCCTTCTACGAACATTGGCTGTCATGGACGGTGCTTTTCTACTACACCGTAGTAGTTCTGTTTATTAGTATAGTAGTTTCCGATGCAAATCTAACGATGAGGAGAAGAAAATAATGTTTGTTGTCCAAAACATATCGAAAGTGTATAAACATCATGTCGCATTGGCTCCTATGTCTTTTGAAGCCGATAGTGGAGATTGCGTTGTACTTTGTGGCGGGAACGGTGCGGGAAAAAGCACACTCATTGATATGTTGTCTGGAATCTCTACCCCTTCTAGCGGCACCGTTTCATTCAATGAATTATCTTTGGAAAAAAACCGAAAGGAATATTTGTCTCAAATCTCTTATATGCCGGATGATTTTTTTGCACAAGGACACTTGAAAGTAAAAGAATTTCTCTCATTTTACGGTTCTCTTCGAAAAATTCCAACAGACAGAATAGACGAAGTATTATCGATTGTCGGGCTGCTGGAAAAGAAGAACGTCAAGGTCAATCAATTATCAAAAGGGATGAGGCAGCGCCTTTTATTTGGTCAAGCGTTGTTGCCTGAAGCGAAAGTGATCTTGTTAGATGAACCGACAAACGGTTTGGATCCATATTGGATTAACCAATTCGTTCAAATTATGAAAAAGCTGAAAGAACAGGGAACAATCATTATTTTTTCTACGCATATGATGGATGTGGCGGCTGAATTGGGAGATCGGATTATTTTCCTTGAAAGCGGAAAAGTAGTAAAAGAACTAGAAAATCCTCATGACAATGTTCAAGAATTTACATTCAACCTACTTACGATGTATCGGGAAATGAAAGGAAGCTCTAATTCGGATTGCTGAAAAGAAATATCACATATCTATTTTTACGCTGCTGCTTGATATGGTCATGTGCAGAAGGATTTCGCCTTTTCGATTGCAGCATTTTGCCAATAAAATATATTTCCATTTTTGATCAAAAATGGGTTTTTATGACCTTGAGCTCTTCTTGCAAAACAAGCCTTCCCATTTTATAATTGCGATCGTATCCTATGGTTCTAAATTGTGATGGTAAAATGAAGCAAGAAAAGAATGAAAGGGAATAAGGCGATGTAGGAGGGCTTTAGCATGGGGTTTCATGGGCAAAAAATTTTACCGGCGATCCGTTCCATGAAGGATTTTGAAAAAATGCTGGAGATGCCGTATCAATATGGAGTATTTCTTGATCTTCATCTTGGAATGGTCAAAAGCGTGTTTGAGTATGCACGCCGATATGACAAAAAGATGTTTCTGCATGTTGATTTGATACATGGTTTAACGAGCGATGAGAATGCGACTGAATTTATCGCCCAGTATGCCAAGCCTTACGGGATCATTTCCACAAAAGGCAGCGTCATTTTGAAAGCGAAGCAAAAAGGGATTTACGCGACACAACGCGCTTTTATCATCGATTCCAGCGCTCTTGAGAGAAGCGTCAAAATGATCGAAAAAACCAATCCGGATTATATTGAAGTTCTTCCCGGTGTTGTGCCGAAAATTATAAAAGAACTTCATATGAAAACGAAAAAGCCAATATTTGCCGGAGGACTGATCGAAACTGTGGAAGAGGTGGAACAAGCTTTAGCGGCAGGGGCCTGCGCGATAACGACTTCCAATGTGGATTTATGGAAACAATTTATATAGGGACGGCTGGCAAATATCGATCGCATTGCCGCGAACACTTGAGACAGGAAAAGAAAGAAGTCCCCCTCTTTTTATAAAAAATAATAGATAGAAAATGTAAAATCATGATTGACAACGCTTTCATTAATCGTTATGATGGAGTTAAGTTAATAGATTTGTGACGGAGATGAAAGAGACTCACAAAATCCTCATAATCATGAGAGATTTCGTGGGTTTTTTGTTTTTTAGAAAAGGATTGTAAAAGGGGATGATGAGATGTCAGCGTATATTGGAGAACTAGTTGGTACGGCCATCCTGATCATATTTGGAGCCGGTGTATGCGCCAATGTGAATTTGAAGAAAACACTGGCTCACAACGCGGGCTGGCTTGTCATTACCATTGGCTGGGGCCTTGGTGTCACAATGGGTGTTTACGCGGTTGGAAAATTCAGCGGAGCCCATTTAAATCCGGCGGTCACCATCGGCTTGGCCTTCAATGGAGATTTTCCGTGGTCCAAGGTGCCGGGCTATATTCTTGCTCAAGTAATCGGAGCCTTTATTGGGTCCGTCATTGTGTATCTTCATTTTTTGCCGCATTGGAAGGTGACGGAAGATCCCGCCGCGAAGTTAGGAACTTTTGCCACGGGGCCAGCGATTCCCAATGTTTTTGCCAATTTATTAAGTGAATTTATCGGAACTTATGTATTGATGCTAGGAATTTTGACGATTGGAGCTAATAAGTTTACTGACGGATTAAATCCGTTGAGTGTTGGGCTCTTGATTGTCGCCATTGGGGTATCGCTCGGTGGAACGACGGGGTACGCGATCAACCCGGCGCGAGATTTTGGGCCGCGGCTTGCTCACTTTTTGCTGCCTATCCACGGAAAAGGTTCCTCCAATTGGGGATATGCTTGGATTCCCATTGTCGGCCCTATATTGGGAGGTTCGGTTGGGGCCTTATTCTACCGAGCTGTATTTTCTGGAGAAGTAACAGGGGCCTTGTGGGTAATGTTGGCCGTATCTGTGATTCTATTATTCATTTCTTTTTTGGCAGAGAAAAAAAGAAATCACCACAACCAAGTGGAAAGTGAAGAATGGGAGGAAATCAAATGGAAAAATATATTTTAGCATTAGACCAAGGAACGACCAGTTCTAGAGCCGTTTTATTTGATAAAAAAGGAAAAATGGTTCATACGGCGCAGAGAGAGTTCCATCAGCTGTTTCCACAGCCGGGCTGGGTAGAGCATAATGCGAATGAAATATGGGGCTCCATTCTTTCTTGTATCGCAACTGTACTCTCTGAAGCAGGGATTGAAGCAAAGCAAGTAGCGGGGATCGGTATCACGAACCAACGGGAAACAACGGTCGTTTGGGAGAAAGATACCGGGAAACCCATTTACAATGCCATTGTATGGCAGTCGAGGCAAACAGCAGACATATGCGAACAATTAAAGGAACAAGGGTATAATGAGTTGTTTCACAAAAAAACAGGATTATTAATTGATCCGTATTTTTCTGGAACAAAAATCAAATGGATCTTAGATCATGTGGAAGGGTCACGCGAACGGGCGAAAAAAGGAGAGTTGCTGTTTGGAACGATTGACACTTGGCTCATTTGGAAATTATCCGGCGGAAAAGCCCATGTAACGGACTATTCGAATGCTTCCCGTACACTGCTGTACAATATTCATGAACTGAAGTGGGATGAAGAGCTTTTGGAAATTCTGGATGTGCCAAAAGAAATGCTGCCTGAAGTTCGGCCGTCATCAGAAGTTTATGCCAAAACGGTTTCCTATCATTTCTTTGGCGAGGAAGTGCCGATTGCCGGAGCTGCCGGAGACCAGCAAGCTGCGCTGTTCGGCCAGGCGTGCTTTGAAGAAGGAATGGCGAAAAACACCTATGGAACCGGCTGTTTTATGCTCATGAATACAGGCGATAAAGCCGTAGAATCGAAACATGGTTTATTGACGACCATTGCCTGGGGGATGGACAATAAAGTCGAATACGCGCTTGAAGGCAGTATTTTTGTAGCCGGTTCGGCCATTCAATGGCTTCGGGATGGATTGAGAATGTTAAAAAGTGCTCCGGAAAGCGAAAAATATGCGACTCGTGTGGAATCAACCGAGGGAGTTTATGTCGTGCCAGCTTTTGTGGGTCTCGGAACGCCTTATTGGGATAGCGATGTCCGGGGGGCTGTTTTCGGGTTGACGAGAGGGACGTCCAAAGAGCATTTTATCCGGGCCACACTGGAATCGCTGGCTTACCAAACGAAAGATGTTCTGACTTCTATGGAAGCGGATTCGGGAATCTCTCTGAAAACGCTTAGGGTGGACGGGGGAGCCGTCATGAATAACTTTTTGATGCAGTTTCAAAGTGATATTCTCCATGTACCTGTTGAACGGCCGATTATTAATGAAACAACGGCTTTAGGTGCTGCTTATCTGGCAGGGCTTGCTGTTGGCTTCTGGAAGGATTGGCAAGAGATATCCGCTCAATGGCAGCTGGACCGGCAATTTACGCCGACAATGACTCAAAAGACGCGTGAAACATTGTACAACGGATGGAAAAAAGCGATTGAAGCTGCACAGGCTTTTAAATGGTAACAAAGTATGTTATAATAAAAACAAGTTAATAATAAGTCTAGAGATTAGGAGAGACCAAGAAGCATTATAGGTTGCTGTAATGTTTATTTGGTCTCTCCTTTTTTATGGGCTCATGTACATTTTGGAATGGGGAGGGAGCTATCATGATTTTTTCCTCAGAAAATCGTGGCGATGTGATAAAGAAGATGAAAACAGATTCATTTGATTTATTAGTGATCGGCGGGGGCATTACTGGCTGCGGAATCGCTTTGGATGCTGCAACAAGAGGAATGAAAACGGCATTGGTCGAAATGCAGGATTTCGCGGCAGGAACTTCAAGCCGTTCTACCAAACTAGTGCATGGCGGTTTGCGGTATTTGAAACAATTGGAAGTCAAAATGGTCGCTGAGGTCGGGAAAGAACGGGCGATTGTGTACGAAAACGGGCCGCATGTTACGACTCCGGAATGGATGCTTCTTCCGTTTCATAAAGGCGGGACGTTTGGCGCGTTTACGACAAGCATTGGGCTGCGTCTTTATGATTTCTTGGCAGGCGTCAAAAAATCGGAAAGAAGGACGATACTTTCCGCTGAAGAAACGCTGCGCAAAGAACCGCTTATTAAAAAAGAAGGATTAAAAGGCGGCGGATACTATGTTGAATATCGGACGGACGACGCTCGGCTTACGATTGAAGCGGCGAAAAAAGCAGTTGAAAAAGGCGCTTGCTTACTGAATTATGTCAAAGCGGAAGAATTCTTATATCGTGACCGAAAAATCGTTGGCGCCCGCGTAAAGGATTGTTTGACAGGGGAAAGTTTTGAAATTCGTGCCAAAAAAGTGGTCAATGCCGCCGGGCCGTGGGTGGATGAAGTGCGAAAAAAAGACTATTCAATGAATGATAAACATTTGCGCCTGACAAAGGGAGTTCATATTGTCATCGATCAATCCGTATTCCCGCTAAGGCAGGCGGTATACTTTGACACCCCAGATGGCCGAATGGTGTTCGCCATTCCACGGGCGGGGAAAACGTATGTTGGTACAACCGATACTTTCTATGACGGCGACGCCCGCTATCCAAAGCCGCTTAAAAAAGACTGGGAATACTTGCTGAACGCTATTCACTTTATGTTTCCAGAAGTTCAAGTAAGCGAAAAAGATATTGAATCCAGCTGGGCAGGAGTGCGGCCGCTCATTTACGAGGAAGGGAAGGATCCTTCGGAAATATCCCGCAAAGACGAAGTATGGAAAGGAGAAAGCGGCTTGATCACCATCGCCGGCGGAAAGTTAACCGGCTACCGTAAAATGGCGGAAACAGTAGTGGATCTAGTGGCGAAAGAATTGGCGTCAGAGGAAGGAAAAACGTTTAAGCCTTGCCAAACCCGCTATTTGCCGATTTCAGGCGGCGATGTCGGCGGATCGGACAATTGGCCGATTTTCGTGACGCAAATGGCCAAAAAAGCGGCTCAATACGGCCTGGAGGAAGAGGAAGGAAGGAGACTCGTGCAGCTATACGGTTCCAATGCAGAAATTTTATACAAGATAGCCAGTGAATATCAAAAAGCATCCGGTGAAAAGCTGCTCCCAGCCGCTATATACGCTCAGCTCCTGTATGCCATCCGCTATGAAATGGCCGTAACACCTGTCGACTTTTTTATTCGAAGGACAGGTTCTGTTTTCTTCGATATTGAATGGGCAAAAAAATGGAAAGACCCCGTTGTGGCGACGATGGCAGACATTTTTCAATGGGATCAAGAAACGAAAGAATCTTATGTGTATGAATTAGAAAAAGAAATGACTGATGCGGAAACACCGATTGATGCCAGCGGACATACAAAATGAAGCCGTTCTTGACTTTCATTAGATAAGGCAATGGATAGTGCATAATCCTGCCCCGGTCACTCCTATGAGCCGGGGCATTTTTAACGGAGAAAGACAAAAAATTTTTTGCTGCTCTTCCAGTAAATAATAATTCAAATTTTTTGTCATTTATTTAAGGGGTGTACAAAATAGCTGATGATCGTATATAATATATTTTGCGCTAATGAAACACGAAAGGACGATATGGAGAAGTACCCAAGCGGCTGAAGGGGACGCACTCGAAATGCGTTAGGACGGGTGACCGTCGCGTGGGTTCAAATCCCACCTTCTCCGTTACCCATTGATAAGAGGTTCTCGGGTTGATTCCGAGGATCTCTTTTTTGATTTATTCGACTATGGATAGGTCCCTCCTTTCAAACTAGGAGGGACCTATTTGTGGATTCAATCTTCCTTAGAATATTTCATTCATAAGGGTGGCAAACCAGTTTTCTTTTTGGATCTCTTCTTTTACCGTTGCTTTTACTTGCGCTTTTTTCTCTAATTCTGGCGTTAAATATCCGTAAGAACCATCCCGTAGCGTAATTTTCCCAATAACAGTTCCTTTTTTAACGGGAGATTTCAGTTTCTTTTCATCTGTTAAAAATTTGGGCATAATCGTCAGCTTTGCTTCGATAGAATGGCTGTTTTTAGGAATTAAATCCGCAATCGTTTTAGATGCAATCGCTGCTTTTTCTTTTGTGCCGTTTTCGACGGAAATTTTTTGTTGGCTCGACGGCAAGAATTTGTCCGGTGAAATTTTTTGATAGTCCCAATGGGCAAAACCGTAGTCCAACAGTTTTTGAACCTGCATGTAACGAGCTTTTGAAGATCGTTTTCCTTTTTTATTTTTGGCGTCTATGACGACAGCAATCAATTCGCGCTGTTCTCTTTTTGCTAATGCTACAATGCCGTAGCCTGCTGCATCATTCATCCCTGTTTTCAAACCAATGGCGCCTTTATAAGAATATTTCCCGTTTGGCAGCAGTTGATTTTTATTGCGTAGAGGGATGCTGTACGAACTTGTAACAGGAAACTGATCTCGTTCTTTTTTCTCGATACCCATTTCATTTGGGAAAGAATGAACGAAATGGTATGCCAATAAAGCGAGATCGCGGGCCGACATCTTATTTTCGCCATCAGAAGCTGTTCCTTCCACTTGGTAAGGAGCAAGATCCTGGTTGTTTAATCCGGAAGTATTCACAAAAGAAGAATGTTTCAAGCCAAGCTGTCTTGCTTTATCATTCATCATTTCGACAAAGTGCTTATCCGATTTGCCGGCCATTTGACCGAGAGCACGGCTGGCAGCGTTGGCGGATACTAGCGTCATAGCGTTGTATAAATCACGCACTGTGTATGATTGCCCTTTATAAAGCGGAACATTTCCCAGCCCCGGCCTAGTGGACAAGTCTTGATCGGAGGCATCCGCATGATAGACATCATCCCATTTGAGGTCGCCTTGTTGGATTTTTTCTAAAATGAGATATTGTGTCATCAACTTAGACATACTGGCGACTGGCAGCGATTCATCCATATTTTGTCCATAAAGAATTTTCCCCGATTTTGCATCCACTAAAATCGCGGCTTTGGCATGAACGCTGATATCACTAGCTGCTTCCGCTTTCCAATAGCGGCCGCTTGGAAACGACAAACTAATCCCAGCGATGAGAAGGATCGCGGCCATATACATTTTTACATATCGAATCATAAAATTTCCCACTCCTTCCCCCTTATTATATCTCGTTTTCTATATCACCAAATAAAAAAGTGGATGTGCTTGTTGGCTGTCTTCCTTTACTAACCTATTGTCATGGGCATTCCGCTCCTATTAGGAATAGCATGGAATACAGTTTAGGAGGGAAGAGAAAAGAAAAATAGAGTAAAGGAAAAATCTATCTCATAGAGAGAAGTGTTCTTGAAAGTTTGTGAAAATAATAAAACTAGTATACCATAGTAAAGAACATGATCTTTGGGCAGTTGCAGAAAGAAGGAGGAAACAGAAGTTGGCGATTGTTTTGACTATGTTTGTCATGGGGCTCTTGCTCGGTTTTATAGGAGCAGGGGGGTCTGGCTTTATTATTGCTATTTTGACTGTTTTATTTCACATTCCGATACATACGGCGCTGGGAACGTCGCTGACGGCAATGGCGTTTACCAGTTTATCAGGAGCTTATAGCCATTTTAGAGAAGGCAATACAACGGTGGGAGTTGGACTGGTTGTCGGAATATTTGGCGCGATAGGGTCTTACATAGGATCGAAAATTGCGACTGTTATCCCCAGCGGTGATCTTCATTGGCTCACAGCGGGAATGCTGTTTTTATCCTCCATTTTACTTTTAATCCGTTTATCCCTATTTAAAAAGGCGGAAGAAAAGGAAATGAAAGAAGTTAAATGGAATCAGCCGCTGACAATGATAAAGGCGATAATACTTGGAATAGTGGCCGGAATTTTATCGGGAACATTTGGAATCGGGGCCACTCCTTTTATTCAGTTGGGTCTCCTGACATTGCTTGGACTGACGATCCGCCAATCAGTAGGAACCACTATGCTAGTGATTTTGCCGATTGCGATCGGAGGAGGGACGGGGTACAGACAGGCAGGATATTTGGACTTGCTGCTGCTGATGGAAGTATTAGTAGGTACCATGACGGGGGCTTATGTAGGAGCTAAATTTACCAATCTGGCTCCGAAAAGTGTTTTAAAAGCAGCCATGGTTTTAACGCCGGCCGTAGCAGCGTTGCTGTTGTTAAAACAATAGTTTCATATCGAAAAGACGGACCTCCTCTAGTCGATTCTTAAGGCACCTTTAACCATACATCAAATCTAGGCAAGGAGGCTTTTCATCAGATGAACCGGGATTACTATGAAACTCAGTTAGTTGCTATAAGAAAAACAAGGCAAAAAAGATGTATGAAAAACGGACTCCCTTCAAAAGAAGTTCTGTCCGTTTTTTTATTAGTTTTCTTTTGTTTGTAATTTCCGCAAAAATTGTGCTTCTTGAAACTGTCTTCTCAGTTTTTTGGTGTCATAAAAATTTTTCAACTTTGGATACACGATGGAAGCAATTAATGCACCATATAAGAGCCATTTTTTTGCTTTTGAATTGGCCATATTCATCATCCCTTTTCCTTTGAATTCTCGTTGTAAAATAACGCTGTGCTTCAAAAATTTCATCCAACGGTTTGAAAACCGAAAGAAGGAAGCCTGGTCCTTATTTTCCTTCGGCCATTTTAAACAAGCCATTTTATTAAATACTGTTCCGAATTAAATATACTATAAATATAGTTGGAATAAAAGTATGGATGTTTTTAAAAGTGTGATCATTTTTAAAATGAGTGTCGCAAAAACATCGTTGATAAAAAAGAATGGCGGGAAAAGGTTTCCGCTGCCTGTTTGCTTTTCATTTTAGCTTCATTGTTTCTCTTTAGGAATAGGTCACCCGCCAAGCAAAAAATGCTAGGTGCGGGATCACTGCTTGAATACTAGATATTCGTTTTACGAATCTTCGTTCGAAATATGCAAGATTTCGAACAATTTAAACAGCAAGCTTAGTAGAACGGCCACGACTGTAGCCAGTGCCATACCTTTTATAGAGAAAGATCCCCACGTAAATGTGGTTCCACTAATGCCAATGACAAGCACTACCGCTGTCAAGATCATATTGATCGGTTTGGAATAATCGATTTGCGATTCGACCAGCATTCTCAACCCTGAAACGGCTATCACTCCAAACAATAGCAAGGAAATGCCGCCCATAACGGGTGTAGGGATGGAAGAAATCAAGGCAGCCAGTTTGCCGAAAAAGGACAGGAGAATGGACAGAACGGCAGCTCCTCCGATCACCCAAGTCGAGTACACTTTTGTCAGTGCCAATACACCAATGTTTTCCCCGTAAGTAGTATTGGGCGTGGATCCTACAAAGCCTGATAAAGTGGTGGAAATTCCGTTTCCGAGAACAGAACGGGCAAGGCCAGGGTCTTTCAATAAGTCTTTCCCCACAATATTTTGCGTGACCACGAGGTGTCCAATATGTTCAGCGACGACCACTAAAGCGGCTGGTACGATGATGGCAATGCTAGCCCAATCCCATGAAGGAGCATAAAAATCAGGGAGCGCAAACCATTTCGCTTCTTTGATCGGTTGAAAATTGACCATTCCGAGGAATAGGGCACTAATATAGCCAACCGTGATTCCAATCAAAATAGGGATGATTTTCAAAAAGCCACGGAGCACTACATTTCCAAGAATCGTAACTCCTAGCGTCAAAAGAGAGACGAAAATGGTTTTTCCGTCCGGAGACCAATTGGCAGGTGGATTGTTTAAAGGTTTAATCAACCCCGCCATGGCGGCCGCAGTAGGAACGAGTTCTAAACCGATAACGGTAATGATGGCTCCCATCGCTGCCGGAGGAAAGACGACATCGATCCACTTTGTTCCAGCTAAATGAATAATAAGGCTAATAAGAATAAAAATAATTCCTACCGCTATAAATCCACCGAGGGCTTCATGATAGCTCTTCTCCCCTAAAACAACAAAAACGGGTGAAATAAAAGCAAAGCTGGAACCTAGAAAAGCTGGTATCTTGCCTTTCGTAATGAATAAATAAAGCAGGGTGCCGATTCCGTTCATTAGCAAAATGGTAGCCGGGTTTACATGAAACAAAATGGGCACCAACACTGTTGAGCCAAACATGGCAAATAGATGCTGCAGACTCAACGGAACTAAAGTTGCAAATGATGGACGCTCATTTACGTCAATTGTTTTCATCGATTGATTAAGCTCCTTTTGAATAAAAATTTTGAAGATAAATTTCTTGTATTATTATACGACAAATTTCGAACTTTTCCTTTTCCAAATGTGAAAGAAGTCGATTTCATTTATATGGTACTGACAAAACTTCTTATGAATCAACAAAGTTAGAGAAAGGCTTTTGAGCGGCATTGTTGAATATTATTGAGTAGAAGGAAAAACGGGAGGGAAAAGTGTGGAGCAGGCATATTTTAGTTCGGAAGTAGCAAAAAGGTTGGGGATCGGGGCAAGCACACTTCGAAAATACGCTTTGGCTCTTGAAGAGAATGGCTATCATTTTGATCGAGGCATCAACCATTCGCGAGTCTTTTATCGGGAAGACATTGCAGTGGTTGAACGGATCATTGAAGCAATCACAAAAAACAATATTTCTTTTGAAAAAGCGATTCAAATAGCGGTCGAGCAAAGTCGAAAGCAGCAAGAAAATCAATCTTTGGATACTCCCAAACAGGAAATGAATGTTCAAAATCAAGATGTTTATGAACGTTTGCAGCAGTTGGAACAAGGACAAAATCGACTCATTGAGATTAATCGTGAACTAATTGGCAAATTAGAACAGCAGCAAGTGTGGATCAAGCAGAAAATGGAAGAAATCAAGATTGAAGAACGGGACCGCTATTTAATTCAGAGCTTAGGGACAACGCAGGAAAATAAAACAAAAAAATGGGTTCGCCCTTTTGAAAGTTTAGCCACTGTGCTGTTTGGAGAAAAAAAGAAACGCAAGCGAAATAAAACAGGGCTTTCGATAAGTTGAGGATGTAAGTAATTTATCGACATGACATAGAATGTGAAGGATATTTTAAGAAAAAATTTGCAACGAAACATACAACTCTATTGAATGTGATGAAAAGGGGTTGTCCTCAAAGCCTCTTTCAACTAGAAAACCCGATAAGAGATAAATCTTCTTCATCCGACTGAATGATCTGTAAGCTGAAGAAGAAGCCAATGTATTCCATTTGTCTTCTAAGCAACTTTGGTGTATCTGTATTCCAGGACTAAGGTTGCTTCATTTTTTCTGGAAACGCTTGTGATTATAAAAGTAGATATATTGGTCAATCGCCTGAATGACTTCTTCCTCCGTTTGAAATGAATGGAGGTACATGAGCTCCGATTTCAAATGTCCAAAAAAGTTTTCCATACAGGCATTGTCTAAACAATTCCCTTTTCTGGACATACTAGGAATCATCTTATGTTTCTTAAGAAGTTTATGGTATTGGCGGGATGTGTATTGGAAGCCTTGGTCACTATGGAGAGTGACCCCATGCACATCTTGCTTTTTTATTGCCTCTTTTACTGTATCGACAACCAACTTTAAGTGATTGGAATGACTGACTTTATAAGCAACAATCTCGTTATTGTACAAATCTTTTATCGCTGATAGATATAAATGTTTTTGGTTAAACATCAAATAAGTAATATCCGTCACCCATTTCTGATTGACATCTGATGCAGTAAAATCACGATTGAGGAGATTGGGAACCACTTCTCTGAGCCTTTCTTGTCATTTCCTTTTTTTCGTCTGATTTTGGCTTTGATTCCTAATTCCTTCATTAGCCGATAACTCTTTTATGATTCACTTTGAGACCATATGGACGGAAGAGCCAGGTTTTCACACGATAATACCCGTAGATGCCATTCACTTCGTTATAACATTCTAATATCCATCCTTTTATGAATTCATCATCTTGTTGTTTTGGACTTTCGGTATCTTTTCGTTTTGACCATTTGTAATATCCGTTTCTTGATAATCCAGCAAATTTACAAAGCCATTCCACTGGATCATTGGAAGATCAATTATGAATAATTTGAAACCGTATTTCTTCCTCTTTCCTTTTCACCTCCTTTGAAAAGCTCGCAACTTTTTTAGAAACTCATTCTCCATTTTTAAGATTCTATTTTCTTCTTCTACAGACATAGGTTTGGTGCTGGGTTTGCCTTTCAGAGGTGATCGTGATTTTTCAAGACGTTCTTTAAGACTCTCTACACCCAATTCCTTATCATTTTTACCCAACGATGTATAGGAGATGATCGTGTTACAGGAGATTTTGATAATTCAATACCTGTATGAAGTGGAATGACATGGATTATGCACCGTTTCACTTAAATAAATTAACCCTTATTCAAAAATGATTTAACCTATTTTAACAAAAAATTAATAATATTTTAATATAATATTACCTGTATGGTTACTGCTTTCTAACAGAACATTCTGATACTGTCTTTTCAACTAGCTATAGCAGTTTTCAAAAGGGACAACTCGACATTTTTTCATCCAAAAGCGGTAAGTTTCTATTCTATTTTGTAGAAAATTGAAAGAAGGAGTCGAAGAATAGCCTATTGAGAAAAAATAATAAAAAAATCAATGAAGAATCGGAAACTCATCCGGAAAATTTGTTTAAAAATGTAGATTATTAGATGTTTTTTTCCTATAATAAGTAAAAGAAGGAAGCTTTTTCATGGGAAGGTAACCCACGAAAAAATACCAAAAAAGTCGTGCCAGGAAGGAAAACGGTCTAAATGTCCATTTTTTTTGCAGAAAATTATGAAGACATGTTGTTATCGTTAAAGAAAATGACCAGTCACGACCCATTGACAAGGCTCCGCAACCGAAATACTTTCATGGAAGATTTGAACAGCTGGATCGATTGTAATGGTGGGATGTTTGCTGTTTTTTGCATGGATTTGGACAGCTTTCAAAAAATGAATGATGCGCTAGGTCACAGGATCGGAGATAAGGTGTTGGAAAAAACGGCGAAACGGCTGCAAGAAGTCATAGGAAAACATGGAACAGTCTATAGGGTCGGTGGAGACGAATTTGCTGCACTGGTAAAAATCGGAGAAAAGAGGGAGCCGTATATTCAATTAGCGCAGCAAATAATGGAAGCCATTGGGAAAAAACTAGAAGTGGAAGAGTACGAAGTTTTTATCACGACCAGTATGGGATTAAGTTTTTATCCGAACGATGGCGAAGATCCTGACACGTTGTTTCAAACTGCAGAAGTGGCTTTATCTCGGGCAAAAGAGCTCGGGAAAAATAATTGCCAAATCTATGCTTCATCCATGAAAAGATCGACGTTTAAAATGTATCATCTAGAAAAAGAACTTCGTAAAGCTTTAAAAAACGATGGCTTATCGATCGAATATCAGCCGCGTATAGAAGCCAGCACGAATCAAATTGTGGGCGCAGAAGCTCTTTTGCGTTGGCACCATCCTGAATGGGGAACCGTATTGCCATCGGAGTTTATTCCGTTGGCGGAAGAAGGGGGATTAATTAACGAGATCGGCGACTGGGTGATAGGGAAAGTGTGCGAACAAATACATGAATGGCAAAGCCAAAATATTGAAGTCCCAACGATCTCTATTAATATATCGCCAAAACGATTTTTGAAAAAAGGTTTATATGAAACGCTCTTACAAGCAACTGCTGGCCATCATGTTGAGCCGTCGCAGCTAGAAATGGAAATTACAGAGTTGTCTTTGCTGCTATTGAATGACCTAGTATTGGAACAATGGAGAAAAATACAAAACTTAGGAGTTCGAATTGCTTTAGATGATTTTGGCACTGGGTATTCCTCCATCAATAGCTTAAGAAAATATCCGATCGACACATTAAAAATCGACCGCTCTTTTATCCAATATTTAGAGCAGAACGGCAATGACCGGGCCATTATAAAAGCGTTGATCGAGATGGCTCACGCAATGGGAACGCGCGTCGTGGCGGAAGGAGTAGAGACAAAATCGCAGTTACAGTTTTTGCAGCAATGTCATTGTGATGAAATACAAGGATTTTTGTTCAGCAAGTCGCTGCCTAGTAAGGAGATTGAACAGCTATTTATCCAGAAAACGGTTCTTCCGCAAGATAATAGCCTTAGTGAAAAAAGAAAAAACTTTCAATCAAACCAATCGAATCCTTTCGTATGCTGCTTGTCAGCCAATAAAAACAGAACCAACAAGAGATAATGGACCAATAGATATTTGCCTGCGGCCCCGAGACCTATCCCTATAGACGATGGGCTAGGTTTAAAAGCGCAGTTCATGAAAGGATGAGCTGTCTTATAGTGGGAAGTTGGACTATTCATATTTTTCAATCTTAGAGTGGTATTCAAAATCAGCGAAATGAAAAGTAATAAACAAAAGCCCTTATGAATCAATTTCAAAAGCCAAGAAGAATCGTCTATCAAAGGAGACGAAGAAAAACAGCGTGGCGGCAAAAAATCAATAAAGTATTGTATCCATGAAGACATAAGGCTTGCTCAAAAGGGTGTCAACCTATCGTGAGCTGGCTTTTTTGATTTTGTAAAGGATCAAAATGGGCAAAAAGTATAGAAATTGTACAGGCTTTTCACGCATATATTGTCGGTTAGACCGCCTCTTCCTGTTTTATGTTGGGTATTCTCCGAGTGGATGAAGCAGAGAAAATTCTTGTAAATTATTCAAAAACAAACTATGATAGACACGTATTGACAATTATTTTAAGTTGAAAGGATGGAGGGATATGACAAAGGAACAGCAAATGTTTTTATCGATTTTAAAAGCAGCTTATGAAGAGGGGCATAAAAAAGACAGCAACTTGGAAAATATCTTAAACTTGATCAAAACACAAATGATGAAATTTGAATCGAACAACTCTTAAATGGATGAAACAGGGTATTTACATAGAAAAATAGAGTAAGGGCCGGTCTAAATGAAAGAAACCGGTCTCTTTTTATTTTGAAAAGATGGGCAGCATACGATCAATATTGGTCTGTGAAGAAAGCTGACAAGCATCAGTTGGCAATGTGGACAAAACGGCACCAAACACGTAATTTTGCCATTCCTGTTTTCTGATGGCAGTCGTTTGATTCCGGCTCTATGCATGAGTAGACAAACCACCAATTTGGATGAAACGGAAAGGATAAATTTTTTCTATAAAAACAATCAGTCATTTTTCAATTATGTAAGCGCACTCAAAAAAGTTTTCTCGCCAGTTGTCCTCTTGATAGTTGGAGTATTTTAGCGTATAATTTTTAAATATTATTATAGTATAAATTTTCAGAATAAAATCACAAGTAAAACGAGGAGTAGTGGAATGGAGAGAGTATTTAATTTTTCTGCAGGTCCGTCGATGTTGCCGTTGCCCGTTTTGGAAAAGGTTCAAAAAGAATTGCTCGATTATAATGGAACAGGAATGTCTGTAATGGAACTCAGTCATCGATCCAGTGCATTTGAAGAAATTATTCAGTCTGCTGAAGTTTTGCTGCGTGAATTAATGCACATTCCTGACAACTACAAAGTGTTATTTTTGCAAGGGGGCGCTTCTTTGCAGTTTGCGATGATCCCCATGAATTTGCTTGTGAAAAATAAAAAAGCAGATTTTGTACATACAGGATCATGGTCAAAGAAAGCCATGTCGGAAGCAAAAAAATTCGGTGAAGTTCGTGTTGTCGCCTCTTCAGAAGATAAGAAATTCAGTTATATTCCATCCTTGGATCAAGAGATGTTTTCCGAGGACGCAGATTATGTCCATATTACAACGAATAACACCATTGAAGGAACTTGTTATTTCTCTGTTCCGGACACGGGAAACATCCCTCTCGTTGCGGATATGTCTTCCAATATTCTTGCTCAGGAATATGATGTATCCAAATTTGGTCTGATTTATGCTGGAGCGCAAAAAAACATCGGTCCAGCTGGTTTGACAGTCGTGATTATACGGGAAGATCTCATTGGCAATGCTCCTGAGAATTGCCCGGTCATGTTAAACTATCAAACCCACAGTGACAAAGGTTCGTTGTATAATACGCCGCCGACGTTCAGCATTTATGTAGCGAAGCTTGTTTTTGAATGGCTGAAAGAATTGGGCGGGGTAGCCGCAATCGAAAAAATCAATCAAGAAAAAGCGCAGCTGCTTTACGATTTTCTTGATGAATCCAGCTTGTTCCATTCTCCTGTGGAAAAAGGAAGTCGCTCATTAATGAACATTCCTTTTACACTGCCTTCTGAAGAATTAAACGCTCAATTTATTAAAGAAGCAAAAGCGCAAGGATTAGAAACATTAAAAGGCCACCGTTCCGTTGGAGGAATGCGTGCAAGCATCTATAATGCAATGCCGATTGAGGGAGTAAAAAAACTGGTGGAATTTATGAAAAGCTTTGAGGCGAAAACAGCTGGGGGGAATAGAAGCAATGTACACAATTAAGACATACAATAGCATTGCCGAAAGTGGTTTAAATGTTTTGCGCCAAGAAAATTTTGCGATTGACAATGAAACTGACCAACCGGACGGCATTATATTGCGCAGCTATAATTTGCATAATGTTGAAATACCGAGGAGTGTGAAGGCCATTGCGCGTGCAGGTGCAGGGGTGAACAACATTCCTGTACAAGCTTGTTCAGAACAAGGAATTGTTGTTTTCAATACGCCTGGGGCCAATGCGAATGCTGTGAAAGAATTGGTATTGGCTGTTATTCTTGCTTCTTCAAGGAATTTATTTGATGGCGTGGAATGGGCAAAAACGCTCCGGGGGCATGGCGATCAAGTTCCTTCCTTAGTAGAAGCCGGAAAAAAAGAGTTTGTCGGAACAGAGATTAAAGGGAAAAAATTAGGGATTATCGGCTTAGGCGCCATAGGGGCGTTAGTAGCGAATGATGCACTTGAATTGGATATGGAAGTCATTGGGTTTGATCCATTTATCTCCGTCGATACGGCTTGGAACTTGTCGAGAAACGTTCAAAGAGCTATGAACATCGAACAAATTTTTTCCGCATGCGACTATATTACCGTCCATGTTCCGCTTACGGATCAAACGAGAGAAATGTTCAATCAAGAAGCATTTAGCCAAATGAAGCCAGGAGTGCGGATTTTTAATTTTTCTCGTGGAGAACTAGTAAACGAAAATGATTTGAACGATGCAATTGAAAAAGGGATTGTAGCCAAGTATGTGACAGATTTTCCAAATGACCGCATATTGGGGATGAAGAACGTCATTGCCGTTCCGCATCTCGGAGCTTCTACGAAAGAATCGGAAGAAAATTGTGCCATTATGGCCGCCAAACAATTGAAAGATTACTTGGAAACAGGCAATATTAAAAATTCCGTTAACTTTGCCAACGTAGAGCTCCCTTATGTTGGAAGAAAACGGATTACCGTTATTCATCAAAATATTCCAAATATGGTGGGGCAAATGACTTCCATTTTAGCTGAGAGCCATCTCAATATTGCCGATATGCTGAATCGAAGCAAAGGCGAGTGGGCTTATACGCTGATTGATATTGACAATAAAGTCAATGGCGATGTTCTGCCAAGTGTGGAAGCAAGAATAAAAGAAATCAAGGGCGTTGTGGCTGTCAGGTCCATTTAGCCAGCTGTTTTAAACAGATTTCAAAAAATAACCAGAAACATGGCCGTCAGCAGGAAACTTCATGATCTATTGATGAGGTGTTTTAGGTTCGGACGATTATTCTATTAACTTTAGACTTATTAACAACAAAAAAGTTCACGGAATCGATATATGTTCCGTGAACTTTTTTTGTATTTACTGAATTTAGAATAAAGGATGAATGCCGCCGCATACAAATACAGAAGTGGGTGATTACTTTTCTTTCCATTTGAGCCAGTCATAGGATTCTAAAATGGATAGGAACGTCACTAAACGTTCCAGAACGGGAGCGGCTTTCTCCCCCAGCTGTGTTTCTACGACATTCGCAAGCTCTAAAACGGTGCTTTTCCCATCTATACGACGGATGACAAAAAAACCCAAATCATCCAATTGGATTTTTCTTTCTGTCGGCTGTTTTAAAAATCGAATAGAAAAGCGTTCGACAAGATTGGTCCGTGGAACGATTAAACGCTTGTTTTCATGGTCGATTATTAGATTTTCTTTCAGCACCGGCACCATTTCTAAGAGATTCTTTTTCTTTCTGCGGCTCATTTTTTAGCCAACTCTTTTTTTCGAGAGGAAGCCATGTATAACAAAATGCAAATAATGATAAATAGAATGAGAGGCAGCCATTGGTTTTCGGTTGCCACATTTTCAGGAACCGGCACCTTCAGCCAAATTAAAATAGCGATGATCACACCGACGAGAGATTCTCCCGCTATCAGACCGGATGCAAAAAGAATTCCTTTTTCACTGCTTTTTTCTTTTTCTTCTTTCGATTTTGAGAGTGCTTCAACAAGCCAGCGGACGATTCCTCCTGCCATAATCGGAACGCTTGTATGAACAGGCAAATAAAGACCGACAGCTACAACAAGGGAATTCAATCCTAAAAATTCAATCACGACAGAAATGGAAGCACCGATTAATATCAGTTCCCAAGGCAAGTTTCCACCCATAATTCCTTCTACTAATATTTTCATCAACATAGCTTTCGGAGCAGGCAGAGCAGCTGATCCCATTGTATAGGCTTTATGCAGCATCACAAGGATGAAGCCCATGACAAGACCGGAAGCTAGGACACCGATCATCATAGCAACTTGTTGTTTCCACGGTGTTCCTCCGACAAGATAGCCGGTTTTTAAATCTTGGGAAATATCACCTGCTACGGCAAGTGCTGTACAAACAATGGCCGCAACAGTAAGGGCTGCAACCATTCCTTCTTTTCCGTGATAACCAGTCAGTTTAAAAATAAGCGTGACAATGAGCAGTGTGGCGATCGTCATTCCAGAAACGGGAGAAGAAGAACTTCCAACGATTCCGACAATTCTGGAAGCGACTGTGACGAATAAGAAACCAAAAACGGCAATAGCAAGCGCTCCGAGAATTCCCACTTTCACAAACGGGTCAAGAGCAATAATGACAATGAGGACAAGTGTACCTAAAATCACGTATTTGATCGGTATGTCCCGATCGGTTCTGTCTAATGACGCTTGGCCATTTGATCCATTGGAAAGATTTTTAAATGTGGCAGCCGCCGTTTGATATAATGTCGGGATGGATTTTGCCAATGTAATGATCCCGCCGGCTGCAACCGCACCTGCACCAATATAGCGGATATAATTGTCCCAAATTCCCCATGCATCCAAATGTTTAATCGGTTCTGTCGATGGGAAAATGGCATGGGTGCTATCTGCACCGAAAAATCCGATGATCGGAATGATGACAATCCAGGCAAGCAATCCTCCTGCCAACATTTGACCAGATATACGTGGACCAATAATATACCCAACACCGAGAAGAGCTGGATAAACATCCGCTCCCACTACCGCATTTTTAAATTTATAAATGCCTGTTTCGATTTCTGTTTTAAACAGTTTAAAGCCATCTCCTAAAGCTTTCATCAAACCGCCGATCAAAAGACCGGACGCAACCATGATGGCATTTGATCCGCCTTTTTCGCCTGTGATTAACACTTCGGCACAGGCTGTTCCTTCAGGGTATGGCAATGTTTCATGCTCTTTGACAATCAACATGCGGCGCAATGGAACCATCATAAAAACGCCTAAAAATCCCCCAGTCAGAACAATGAAAATCAACATAGACTGGCTGATAGGGATATCCCATAAAAAAAGTGCTGGAATGGTGAAAACAGCGCCCGCCCCAAGCGCTTCTCCGGCAGTTGTCATGGTTTGCACGATATTATTCTCTAAAATAGAATCTTTTCTGAAAATTCCGCGCAAAATCCCCATAGAAATAACGGCTGCAGGGATGGAAGCTGATACTGTCAGTCCAACTTTTAATCCCAGATAAGCGTTCGCAGCTCCAAATAAAATGGATAAAATAATTCCTAATATGATCGCTGTGATAGTCAGCTCAGGCATCGACTTTGACGCCGAAACGTAGGGGACGAATTTTTTTTCGTTTTTTTCAGACATAGACAAAACCCCCTGAATATGAAATTTGTTTAAAAATAAAAAACGAATTTAAATCGAAAACGAAAATAATTATACGCTTTTTTCTTCTATCAATCAAGACAAGTGTCTCGATACTATCATTTCAATACATAATAGAAAAGGCGGCCGTCAACATGCTATATAGGAAGAACGATTTCTTTCCTATATAGCATGTTTTAGATGGGCCAGCCACGAATCATCGTTTTAGGATAGTACACCTAACATAAAATACAGGAGCATATCTTTTTTACGCACGTTCTGAATCGCTTTTTTATCTATATCTGAAAATTTAAGCGGCGTAATAAAAGGAGAATTGACTTTCTGAATATCCCGTGGATTAGGAAGGATCGCTTCTCCTTGTTTTACACCTTGAACAATTTCCTGTTTCTGACCGACATGAATGCCTTTCGCTATTTCTCGTTTTTCTACGATTCCCTTGCGGTTGAGAACGAGTACGTAGTGTTTCTTATGATCTTTAAAAACGCTTGATGCAGGCACCACTAATGTATTTAAAGATTCTTTCGTTATGATGGCAATGTTTGCTTTTGAACCGGGTAGAAGAGGTTCGTTTGAATCTTTTACATGGAACAACTGGGCTTTAAACGGATAATAGCTAATTTTATGGACAGAAGGGTCATCTTCTGGATAGGAATCTACCTTTATTATTTTTCCTGTATATTGTTTTTTCTTTGTATCAACAGAAACTTTGACTTTTAATCCTTCTGTTACCTTTTTGCGCTGCTTTTCGTTCAATACCCCTTGAACAGCCGGTTTCAACGAGCGGACCGTTACGATTGGGTTGTTTAATCGATCGTTGATTTTTTCTACATAGCCAGCATAAGGACTTTTTACAGTCAGTTGTTGTTTTCTTTGATCAAGTTCGCGGAGAAGAGTATCATACTTTTTCACTTCTTCTTGTAATTTGCCGATTTCCGTTTGCTGTTCTAATATTTGACTTTTGACTGTCGCTTCAGCAGCGCTTGGCGTTTGATCAGAGCTTTTTAGAGAAGATTGTATGTTTTGTAACTTTTGTACTTCCTCCGTGACCAGATCTATTTCTCTTTGTGTCTGCTCTTTTTCGGCCAGCCATTTTCCCCGCTCTTCTTCTATTTCAGCCGGCGAATATTGAAAGAGTTCCGTTCCAGGAGAAACTTTGTCCCCTTTTTTTACTAAAAATTTATCAAATGTACCCAAGGAAGGATCGAAATAAACGGAATATTCTTCTTGCGGTGTAATAACACCCGTTGTATGGAATGTTTCAGCCAGATTGCCGATTTTGACCTTCTCCCATTTATCTATCCACTGCGTTTTCTCGATTTTGCTGTCTTTTTTAAAAATCAAATAAAGGTTTCCTGCTATTAAACAAGCACACAAAACGGCAATGATGATATTTCTCTGCTTTTTTCGCACGTTTCTGCCCTCCTATCTTCTCCTGTCTTATATTAGTTTCTCAATATGTATGGAAGTAAAGAAAGCGGTAAAAGCCCAAAAGACAATAGATAATCCTGCGATCACCGCCGCAATGTAAAGCGGTTTATGATCCGTCATTCTTTTTAAGAATCGATATTGCAGCACTAACGCCCACATTTGGAAAAGAGAGATGCTTCCAAAAAAGCGAATAAGGATCGAATGATCAGTCAAATAGCGAATCGCCGTTCCTAATGCGAAAGGAGAATAGTACCATTTCACGCCAGATAGAAACTCAATAGGAAAAAGAATGGCCTTTTCCACTAGCAGAATGGTGAGAACAAAAAGCTGCAAAACGAGTGCTTTGCGGAAGTCTACTTCCATTAATCCCCAAAATAACAATGACGGAATGACTAACACAAACAAAACAAAGAGGATGCCCCCAAATACGCTTCCTAAAACAAAAAAGACTTTTCTTGAAGCAAATTCGTTTGCGGACCAATCCACTAATCGATGCGAAAGGTCTTCGCTGCCAATACCAAGACAGCTGCTTACAGCCGAAAGAATCACGCTAACAAGCAACAAGATGATGACTCGACTGCCTAACCCTCGGATGGTTTCAGCTTGTTCCAGCTCATAAAGCACATTCCGAGTCTTTAAAACTCCCTTCCAAAGCTTTACTTGATACATAGTTTCAACATCCTCCATAACAGGTTATATATAACAGCATTATTTATTATATAGAAGCGTCAAGACACATGCCAGACGAATGTACGCATATACGTCTGTTGTGCGGCCGCCTCCTCTTTCTATTATTATATATCCAATTATTCTATCATGTTAAGAAACTGAAACATTTACGTAATAAAAAGATAACGAACTGTAAAATCACTAGTAGTTTAGTCATGATAGAATGATACTCGTTAATAGAAAAGGAGGTTATGGTGTGAAGAAAGCAATTGCCGCTCTCTTTGCCGCAGTAGTATGTTTCAGCTTTGCTCATTCCTCGAATGCGGCAAGCATGACATATACTGTCAAAAAGGGAGATACATTATGGAAGATTGCCAATACTTATAAAACGACTGTCGACAATATAAAAAAATGGAACCATTTGACTTCAAACAACATTGCTTTAGGAACGAAATTAATCATTCAATCTAGTTCGACAATATCTGCCAAGAATCCATTTAAAACATCTGAAGTGAACTCTGCTTCAGGAAAAGTGATAGTTGTAAAGGCCACTGCTTACACAGCATCTTGCAAAGGATGCTCCGGCGTTACAGCGTTAGGAATCAACTTGAAGCAAAATCCGAATGCGAAAGTGATTGCGGTAGATCCAAACGTCATTCCGCTCGGTTCAAAAGTATATGTAGAAGGATACGGACAAGCTATTGCGGGCGACAAAGGCTCTGCAATTAAAGGAAATAGAATAGATGTATATGTTCCATCTATTCAAAGTGCACGTAATTGGGGAGTAAGGACAACAAAGGTGACAATTTTACAATAAGCCTTGTTCATGATCATTTTAACTCATTTCGTGTGAAATCTTGGCTTCGCACGAAATGAGCTAAATATTTTGAAAAAACTTCTATGGTAGGAGTTTTCAAAACAGACCACTAGAATCGAAACTCAAACGTCTGGAAGCAACAATATTCCAGACGTTTTTTATTTTCCAACAAGTAAAAGAAGCGTTTCATCTACTAATCTACTTAAATGATTCTCATTGTATTCAGGATGACTCCTTTTTCCATCTGAGTTAGATCAATCCATTCTCATTACATGAATGTTACAAAGAAAGAGAAGAACAGGAAAGTGAAATGATCGCGTAACAAAATGGCAAGGAAACGTAACCGGTTTTTAAAATCACAATGCTGTTTTTCATGTTAAAATGAACCTCGTCAGTGAATAAAGGAGGTTAATTACGTGAAAAAATCTGTCATTGCTCTAGCAGCCGCAACGATGTTATCAGGTGCTTTTGTTGCCGATGCATCTGCTGCTTCGTACAAGGTGGAGCGAGGAGACACATTATGGAAGATTGCACGTGAAAATCATACTACTGTAAATAAGTTAAAGGAAATGAATCACCTTTCCTCTGATTTAATCTTCCCAAATCAAGTCCTAACTACTTCGGATATACCTGAGTATTATACAGTTCAAAAAGGAGATACATTAAGCAAAATTGCCAAAGCTTACGGTATGTCTGTCCAAACGTTAAAATTAATCAATCAATTAAACTCTGATCTTATTTTCCCGGGAGATCGCATTGTATTAAGCGGTTCAAAAGCAGTTCAGCAATCTGTTGAGAATAAATCGGTACAACAACCTGTTCAAAATCAGGCAGTCCAGCAACCTATTCAGAATCAACAAGCTAATCAAACCGGTCAAACTGAAACAAAAGCGACAACAGCAGCTGTTCAACAGAAAAATACAACGGCACAACCAAGCCAGCCTGTACAGCAATCTGAACAGCCGGCACAAAATGCTCAACAACCGGTACAAAAATCTCAGCAACCAGCTCAGCAAGTTCAATCTCTGCCGGCCCAGCAGTCTAATACACAGCCAGACAATGCCGCTCAAGTAGAAACTTTTACGATGACGGCCACAGCTTATACTGTTAATTGCGGTGGTTGCTCCGGCGTAACAGCAACGGGAATGAACTTAAAAGCTAATCCGAACGCAAAAGTGATTGCGGTTGATCCGAGCGTCATTCCATTAGGAACAAAAGTATATGTGGAAGGATATGGTGAAGCGATTGCTGGGGACATCGGTGGAAGCATTAACGGAAACAGAATCGACGTTTTCGTCCCAAATGAGCAACAAGCTCGTAATTGGGGAGTTAGAACGGTAACAGTAAAAGTACTTAAATAATAAGGAACCTAAATGGGGGGAGGAACCTTGCCCTCCTTCGAATTGATTTGAGATGCCCCCCCTTGATAGACGATTGATTTTCCTGTTGGCACATGTGTTCTATTGTAGTAAAAGAATAGTTCTTTACTATGTGTTGATCGGAATGAAAAAAACCAGTCATGCTGTTTGTAAATGGAAAATGAATGAGAATACTCGTCCTTTTTGGATTCTCAATGGACAGCCATAAGTTTGGATTGGCTGACTATTGAGAGTGGCAAAAGGACGAGTTTTTTTGTGGAATCCTTATGATCGAAACAGAACTTGCAGCCTTTTAGATGAAAAACGAAACTACAAATAAAAGGCTGCTTTCAAAATTCCATTGGAAACGTAAGATCGAACTAGGAGGACTAATGCTTTATTGATTTCAAAATAAATGATTTATTCTTTCACGGGATGCATTTCAAATTTTCGGTTCATCATCAGTGCGATAAAGAGAGAAGGTATGACCGCTGCTGCCATTCCGGCAAACGCCAACCCAGCCGACTTGGAGTAGAGATAGCTTCCCAGAAAAGTGAAGACGCTAATGCTTAGCCCCATAGCTAAAGAGGCATAGATGCCTTGAGCCGCCGGAATGAGTCGATTGTCTAATTCCTCATGAAGAAGGCGTATAAATGCGTAATGGGCAAGTGCAAATGTAAGAGAATGCAGAAACTGGGTGAAAATAAACATCCATACTGTTGGTACAAGATAGACGAGACCCCAGCGTACGATCGAAGCCGCCGCGGAAATGGCAAACATGCGAGAAGTGGAGACTTTTTGAAAAACGCAATCCGCCGTCATAAAGAACAATGTTTCAGCAAGGACGGCCAAGTTTAAAATCATGCCGCTCCAAAAATCTCCGGCATTCAATTTTTGTAAATAAATAAATCCGTAATTATAGTAAGAGGCGTGGGCTCCTTGAATAAGGATACATACTACCATCGCAGCTATAAACCGTTTGGATCGAAACAAAGGCAGATAGGAAACCGACTGTTCTTGGTGCTTGGCCATAAGCGATTTCGGAGTTTGGAAATGAGCTGCAATGGCCATAAGACAACAACTGACAAACATGGTCCAAAAAATAGAACTCTCACTGTAAAAAGACAAAATTGCTCCGACGGCTACTAGTGCTGTTGCATAGCCGATGGACCCGAAAGATCGGCTGATTCCGTATTGAATTTGATCTGTCTTCATCATAATCGATCCTAGGCTTTCGGAAACCACCAACATCATAGGATAGACAAAACTGAATAAAATCATGGCCGCCAAAATCCATCGAAAAGAGTGGACTGGCAAAAATAATAAAAGGATTAGTACAGAAAGCAAGGAAATCATTTTCATTTCATAACCGATCGCCATTTTCTTGCTTAAAAATGGAAATACAAAAAATGTACTAAATGCGCGGATCAATAATCCGACCGCAATGATCGTACCGGCGGCTTGAATAGAAAGCCCTTTTTCATTTATCAGCCAAGTATTCCAATAAGGAATAAATACTCCCCAAGTAAAAAAGAACAAGAAAAAATTAATCGACAACCAAGTTTGTGGTTTCAAAAGAATCCAACCTTCCCAATATTCTCTGAAAAAATTATATCGAAAAAGGAAAAGTCTGTCATGGGATCACGATTGTTTCCAAATAGCAAAAAAAGACGGACAAACCGTCTTTTTTTAGGGGCCATTACTTTAAATCTTTAATGGCCTCAAATATTTTATATAGTACGTGAACTTTTTTTCTCGATTCTGCCTTTGGCAAGTAAGAAAGGTTGGTAATCATTTTTTTGATCTCCGGGTATTCTTCGATCATGTTTTCTACACGTCGAAGTTCTGCTTCTTTTAATTTTTCCCGCAAAATTTCTGGAGTTGTGGAAGAGTACAAGTCCGTGGTTTCAAAAAGCATTTCTGAGAAAAGGTCAGAAGGGATTTCATAAGCGGCTTTAAAATCTTTGAGCATGTCCGCGGTAATTTGAGCTCGACCATTTTCATATTTGGACAATGCGGATTGAGAAAGTTTTAAACGAAAGGCTACTTCTTTTTGAGAAAGTTGTAAAATTTCTTCTCTATATTTTTTTAATTTTTCATGAAAATGCATAAAAACCCACCTATGACTATTACCGTGATTGATTATTAAGATAGCGATTTTTCTGTAAAAAAAACAAATAGTTTACAAATTGGAATATAATAATATATTCTATTAACGGAAGACGCGCTGTTTCGACATATTTTTTCTATATGATGGGAATGGAGGGAAATATATGTATTTATAAAAGTCTTATTTCTCAAATATAATAAATGGGAGGGTGCGAGATCGAGTGAAAAAGGAGCAGTCTTTTCTTATTTTCAATGGAAAAATGAAAAATGAGGATTGCGTCCAGTTAGTTTCTATATGCGGATTTTATGATGCCATCACCAATATTTGCTCTTCCAGGAAGTTTTTTTATCGAATCCGTGATGCGAAGTATGTCGAACTGCCACTTCACGAAGAATACGACTCATTTATGTTAACAGTCGGATGGGGACTGGATGAGTGGACATTCAAAATGGAGATTTATTTAAGAAAAAGGCTTATCAAACTATCAAATGCAAAGGAACAATGGGTCCCAGAAAGAGTAGTAGAAAAAGTATTAACTAGTTTTTTGCTGAAAATTGGAGAAGTTTTCTATTTTATAGCTTATCTTCCTCACCAAATGCATTACCTTCACAGTAAAACCAAATTCCATCGCCATACTTCTCTGAAAGAGCCTCACGTCCATCAAGTTCTTGTTTATTTTTCTTTAAATGAAATAACGAAGGCCAAACGCAAAGAATGAATAAGAGAAACTAGCTTGTCTCAATAAATGAAAAACAATTTTCTTTCAATGACCATCCCATACAGTTTGAAACATAAACATGTATTCATCGTCAATGCGACTGCATTATTTCTTTTGACTGTCGCACAGACACGACGTCTCGCATGATGATGCTTAGATAGACATGAAAAGGAATGGTTAGTATTCAAAGGAAAACCATAGGAAAATGGACATTCACTCAATCATAACCCTTTTTCAACTGGATTAAAATTACATTTTCCAAGGGGATAGGATACGAGGGATCAAAGCGAGGACTAATAACGCCTCGCTTTTTTCCTAGTTGCACATTTTGATATAATGATGGGAGGTTGAAAGGGGGATAAAATTGAAACGCTTTCAAAATCTAGTGCCCGTTTTTTTTGTGCTTTTATTCGTTCTTTTCATGGCTGCATGCGGGAAAACGCCGACACCAGAAGAGCGGCTAGCTGATTATGTCAAGCTTTGGAATAATCAGAAATTCAGCCAAATGTACCATGATTATTTATCATCATCCTCTCAAAAAAAATATAAAATAGAGGATTATGCAAATCGATATAAAACGATTTATCGAGATTTAGACGTAAAACACTTAAAAGTAAGTGTATTATCAGGTAAAGAAAAGGATTGGAAAGATGCGGACCAAGCAGAACTGCCGATTGACGTAAAAATGGATACCGCCGCTGGTCCGGTTCATTTTAAAAAAAATGTCCATTTGAAACTAGAAGAGAAAGAAGGAAAAAAGAATTGGTACATTGATTGGAATACAACTTATATTTTCCCTGAGCTTGAGAAAGGGGACAAAGTCCGGCTTGAAACCGTAGAGGGAAAACGCGGTGAAATATTTGACCGAAGCGGCAATGCTTTAGCGATTAACTCAAAAGGTTATGAGGTTGGGATCATTCCTAAACAATTTGGCCATGATTCCGAAAAAAAAAGGCAGCTGGCCCATTTGCTTGGGGTCTCTGTTGATTACATCGATCAACAGTTAAGCCAAAGCTGGGTAAAACCCGATTATTTGGTGCCTTTGAAAGATGTTTTGTACGACGATAGAAACATCAATCAACTGTTGAGCATTCCGGGTGTGGTGGCCAATGAGAAACTCATTCGAGAATATCCTTATCATCAAGCTCTGGCCCATTTAACAGGATATATAGGCAAAATCACAAAGGAGGACTTAGCGAAGCAAAAGAAAAAAGGATATAAGGAAGGCGATTGGATAGGAAAGCGTGGATTGGAGGAGCTGCTTGAAGATAAACTTCGGGCGGCAAATGGCCAAAAAATAGTGATTGAAAAATCGGAAGGCAATCCGGTTGTTCTCGCTGAAACGAAAGCTAAGAACGGAAAATCGGTAAAATTGACAATAGACGCTGAACTGCAAAAAGTAATATACAACCAAATGAACGGACAACCGGGGACCGCTGCGGCTATTGATCCTAAAACCGGGAAAGTTCTTGCCCTTGTAAGTTCGCCAGCCTTTGATCCAAATGACTTTATAGCGGGACTGTCTGCGAGCCGCTATCAACAGATGTCAGAAGATCCGGCCAAGCCCTTTTTGAATCGGTTTGCCGCTACTTATACTCCTGGTTCTGCTATCAAGCCGATTACAGCAGCGATTGGGCTGAAAACAGGAAAGCTGGATCCGTTTAAAGACCGCAACATTAAAGGACTCAAATGGCAAAAAGATGCTTCATGGGGAAACTATCATGTGACAAGAGTGACAGACCCAGGGAAACCGGTCAATTTAGAAACAGCTCTTATTAATTCTGATAATATTTATTTTGCCCAAACCGCTTTAGAAATTGGGAAGAAAGATATGGAAAATGGTATGAAGAATTTTGGTTTTGAAGCAAAGTTGCCGTTTGCTTTTCCTATCCACTACTCGCAAATTACGAACAGTGGGCATTTTGACAAAGAACGGTTATTAAGCGACTCCGGATACGGCCAAGGAGAATTGCTAGTCAGCATGCTTCATTTGGCTTCCATGTACGGAGGAATAGTGAATCAAGGTACAATGATGAAGCCGATTTTGTACAGCGATGAAAAACCACAAATATGGAAAAATGACCTGATTTCTAAAAAAGATTCTGTCCTTCTACAAAAGGATCTGAGATTGATTGTAGAAAAAGGAACAGCAAAAAAAGCGAACCATCCGTCGTTAAAACTATTAGGAAAGACAGGAACGGCTGAACTAAAATCTAATTTTGGACAGTCTGGAAAAGAGAACGGAATTTTCGTCGCCTATGACCAAAACAAACCGAATATGATGCTGGCCATTTTATTGGAAGGGGTCAATTCCAGGGGCGGCAGCAGTTCTGTTGTTCTATTGTCAAAAAATATCTTTCTTCAATGGGAGCAAATGAATCCTCTGTAAAAGGAGACAAGAGGCAGTTTTCAAAAAGAACTGCCTCTTATGATATGGGTTCATGTATTAGAATTTCCCATCCTAAGGGGAGAAACAATAGATATAAAGTCTTAAAGGAGTGTGTTTTTCTTAGACGCATGCTCGCTGATTTGTGACAAATAGATTTGTTTGCCGACACAAAAATGGGATTACATAGCTTTCGTAATCTGATAATTCAGAAATTTATGTTCATTACATAGGAAAATAGTTATATTTATTCCCATTATTATACATGAATATAATCCGTTTTTAGCAGATTTGGATAAATATGTCCTTTTTACCTTTTGATTTTTGTCGCTCTATGATAGTATATTGCTGTGTTGTTAAAAATATTCGTCGAAATGTATGAAAATATCAAAAGGAAATGGCGGAAACGTATCGAAACATAAGATATAGTGTTTTATTTTACATAGATTTAACAATTTTGCAACTATTATTCTATTTAATATTATTAAAATGCCACTAAGAAAACCGATATTAAACGTGAACATTCAATTAGGGAGGCCCAAAATGAAAAAAGCATTATTTACTTTGTCTACAGCTGCGATTATTTCATCAGGATTAGCATCAAAGAGCGAAGCAGCTATCATCAATTATCAAGTTCGATCCGGAGATACATTATATAGTATTTCAAAAAAATATCATACAACAGTTGATTCTATTAAAAACTTAAACCATTTGTCTACTAATACGATCCGTGTTTCTCAAGTTTTAAAAATAGATGATGGGGAGGTTTCTACTCATTCCAACAGCAGTCCGTCACAAATATCATCCAGTGCCGCTACCTACACTGTGAGACCGGGGGATACGCTTTCTAAAATTGCAATAGCTTATGGGACCACCGTCCAGAATTTAAAAAGTTGGAATGGGTTGACATCTGATACGATTTATTCAGGACAAGTTTTAAAAGTGAAAGCCTCTGGCACAGCTAGTCCAAGCTCGGGAGCTCAATCTTCCGGAACTACAAACTCCAATTCCTCTGAAGGTTCTAAAACTTATACCGTTGTCAAAGGTGACACACTAACCAAAATAGCTTCTAAATATGGCACGAGCGTATCAGCTATTAAATTTGCCAATAAACTTTCTTCTGACACCATTTTCGTTGGCCAAAAACTGATCATTCCAAGCGGTGCGGCAAATAGCAGTTCCCTTGATGAAACTGGCGACTTTGTAAATACCACTGTGGTTGCGGAAGCAAAAAAATATATTGGCGTTCCATATATATTCGGAGGTTCTTCTCCGTCAACGGGCTTTGATTGCAGTGGGTTTATCTACTATGTATATAACAAAGTCGGAAAAAGCATACCACGAACAAGTGCAGAAGGATACTACAGCCGTTCTTACTTCATTTCCAAACCGCAGCCTGGTGATCTTGTCTTTTTCGAAAATACATACAAACAAGGCATCTCTCATATGGGGGTATACATTGGAAACAACCAATTTATCCATGCCGGTGGAGATCAAGTCCAAATCAGCAGTTTGAGCAATTCTTATTATCAAAGCCATTTCGACAGCTTCAAGAGATTTTATTAATAGGGAAATAGAACCCTGGCCCTTCCATTAACATAAATAGGGATATTCGTGAGTTATATCCCGCCATTGGGTGGAGGGGTCAGGTTTTTTTAATCGTGCTGACCGAGAAGACCCCTCACTTCCACCGTAGGTAAGAGGGGGAGGAGGTCAATCCTCGTGGGCCTCTAATATTCTCATCATACTCTAGTGGAAAAGGACAAAGTAGTAGAGGAAGAAGGGGATGCTTTAAAGGAGGCTATGTGACATGGATGAACTGGGTCACATTTGGAAGGAAATGAGGGATAGAATGGTAAATCAATGGATTCCGATAACCTCCCATCGCCATCGACAGGCAGGAGCCAGCTGGTCTTCCAGATTTTCATTATTTGACTGTACAAAAGACCCCTTATAGGAGACTTAGAGCATCGTTTGGTTTCCTATAAGGGGTTTTTAAAAGAGAATGGTTCTTTGATCAGAATTTAATAAATTAATTTAGGTTCAATTGGTCTTTAAATAATTGAGAAAGGCGCTGTTTTTCTGAATCGGAAACGATATAGTAATATACACCATCTATTTTTGTGCCTTCTCCTTTTATTTCGTTTTGATGGATATCATTCTTGGCAGCTTTGTAATTTTTTTGGATTTTCACCATATCATCCATTGTTAAATTGGTTTTCACATTTTTTTCTAAAGCGTTTAAAATATCACCGTATTTCCACAAGGAAGAGAAATCAATTCCTTTGGCGATGATTCCTTCAAAGATTTGTCTTTGACGAAGCTGTCTTCCAAAATCTCCGCGAGGATCTTCATAACGCATTCGCGAATATTTTAAAGCTTGTTCGCCGTTTAAATGCAATGTACCTTTCGGAAAATGCTCTCCTTCATAAGTAAAATCTAAATCGTTTTGGACGGTCACTCCGTTTACTGCATCGACAATATCTTTAAATCCTTCCATATTCACTTTAATGTAATAATCGATCGGGATATCCAAAAATTTCTCCACCGTTGCCAACGACATCGGTACTCCACCAAAGGCATAGGCATGATTGATTTTATCCTCGGTTCTTTTTCCGACAATTTCTGTCCGCGTGTCGCGTGGAATGCTTAACAGCTGAACGGACTGCTTTTCTGGATTGACGGCAGCTAAAATCATAGTATCGGAACGTCCTGTATCGTTTTTCCGTTCGTCTACACCTAGTATCAGGACGCTAAACGGATCTTTTTTGTCCAGTGACACCGGATGTAAACGTTTATCTGATTGATGGTGTGCAATCGGTGCATGCATGCTTTCTACTGCTTTGTTCAGAGAATGGTAGACGGAGTATCCATACACCCCCGCACCTATCAACAAAATGGCTAAAACAGTAAGGAAAATCTTTAAACCGCGTCTTTTCTTTTTTTTATGTTTATGCTTATCACTTCTCATATTTTCTTAATCCCTTTCTTTTTATTTTCGCTCTTCATCTACAAGAATATCAAATATTGTTGAAAGAACAATAGGAATGTTTGTGATTTTTATTCTCTAGAACGGGGCTGCTAAGAAAAAAATGAGGGAAATGTTGATAAAGTCTTCGATGCAGAATAGTGGAAAGGGATGTGCCATTGCGCGAAAATGACGATTGCTGTATGATCCCTATCGAGGTAAATTGAGGTATAAGATGAAAATATTTCTTGTCAAAGTAAGCAGTTGTGGTACAATAAAGAAGTAGTGTTTTCCGTTTTGTAATGTTCGAGAGTGAATGAGGCGACGGTTGGTGATGGCCGAAAAAGACACCTGCATGTGTATATGCAGGTGTCTTTTTCTTGCTTTTCTAAGAATGGGCATTATCTATTATAGAAATCCAGATCGATAATGAAGGAGTGAGGAATGAACAGAGAACGAAACATAAGGCACCATCGGTATGGATGAACAATGAACGAGTGGGGTTGAGACGGCCGAATTATAGAAAGACCTGACCCAATCCTATCCTATTGGGAAAACAAACGGATCCATAAAAAAGATGTTTGCGTTTTCATAGAATCGATGAGCAAAGCGAGTTAAAGCAATCCTGTTTCTAATAAAAAAAGGAAAGGCGTTCTCCCGATCCTTCCTTTTGGAAGAAAGTTGTTTCCCGAATAGTTCCACTAATGAATCATCAGAGGGGGCATGAAAGAACCTCCTCTGAAGTAAGGGGAAAATCCCTTTTTTCAGGCCGTATAGGGCAGAAAGAGGTTCAAGAAGGGAAACTCTCCCTATTGGCTAGTCTTGTTTTTGAATCACAACAGCCTTCCAAGAAGAAAAGTCAGGATCATTTTCTTTTATATTGTTTTTCGGGAAAATAAAGGTCCACGGTTTTGTTGTATTCGGCTTTATTTCCAATTGGCCGATGTTGAATTGCCCTTCAGCGGCTATGGCGTCGTTTGCATCGATAATTCTTAGCGGAAGTTGTTGAATTTGAATGGTTTTTTCATAGCCGTTGCGGATCAATAGAGTCACAGCTAAATCTCCAGATTCTAGCAATTTTGCCTCTAGGCCCATAAAATTCAGTTCATTTTTCTTTGGAGGCTCCAATCGGCTAACGAGTTGTTTGAGTTTTTTCTTTTCTTCGTCAGGCAAACTTTGTTCCCAAGAAGGTTCCAGATCGAGTCGATGTTGTTTTGGGCTTAAATCAAAGGCAAGAGTCCAGCCCTCTTTTTTTAAATGATCTTTCAACAAGGATTCTTTAGGGAAAACAAATGTCCACGGCCGGCTGCTTTCGGCCGGGATTTCTCCTGCATCATGAAAGTTAAATGTGTGTTTCGCCACAACTTCCCGATTTTCATCCAACAGAATAAGAGGAACTTCCTCCAATTGGATCGGCTTGTCTAATGCATTGCGAATAAAGGCGGTTACCGAAAGCCCTTCAGGCGTCCCTTCCCATTGAATGCCGGATAGGGAAAGCTGATTTGGCTTCAGCATAGGCAGTTCATTGTTTAAAAACCGAAATACATAGTATTGTTCTTTTGAAATATTCCATAGCGGGTGGATGGAAAGTTCGGTTTTCACTTCTGAATCTTTACTTCCTTGTTGCGAAGAGTCGACTAATTCAGTGGAGTCGATAGTATTATTTAAGCCTTCTAATTTCATATCTTCTTTCTTTTTTTTTCGGAACAATGGAAACATGATCAGCTACTCCTTTGTTTGCATCTCTTTTAAAAAAGCGGCGATTTTCATAGCAATCTCTTTTTCAATTTCATGGTACGTTTCCAAAAAGATTTCATATCCTTCTTTTTGGTAAAGCCTCATAGGATCTTCTTGCTGGTACGATCTTAATCCGATTCCTTCTTTCAGACGTGTCATGCTTTCCATATGATCGATCCAATGACGGTCAATCACTGAAAGCATAATTTCTTTTATATAACTGGCCCATTCTGCGAAATTTAATTGTTCCATTCGTTTTTTGTAAGAAGCAACAGCAGGGAAGACGGCTTCTTCGACATCCTTTGAATCCTCCAATCCCTCGGGTAAAACGACAGTCTCACCGGGGAGGAATGAATGAATCGTCGAGAGCAATTGATCGAGACGCCACTCATCCGGTGTTTCTGTCTTCGGACAAAATCGTTGTATTTGTTCTTTTACAGCCGAATCAATCATTTCAAAATATAGATTCATCTGATCGCTTTCCTCGATAATTTTATTTCTCAGACCGTAAATGACATTTCGCTGCAGGTTAATGACATCGTCCAATTTTAAATTATATTCGCGTACGGAAAAGTTTGCGCCTTCCACTATTCGCTGGATTTTGTTGACAAACTCATCCATTTTTTTATTTAACACGAAGCCGGTAGAATCGGTTTCTATTTTTTGGGATAGTTTTTCCAATTCTTTGGAGGCGAAGCGCTGAAACATATCATCTTCTAATGAAATGAAAAATTGGGTAGAACCGGGATCGCCTTGGCGACCGGCACGCCCTTTCAGCTGATTATCAATTCTTCTGCTTTCATGCCGCTCTGTTCCGATGACATGAAGGCCTCCAAGCTCGGCAACTCCCTCTTCCAAAATAATATCTGTTCCGCGTCCGGCCATATTGGTGGCGATCGTAATCTGTCCGCGTTGGCCAGCTTTGGCAATCAGCACTGCCTCCTGATCGGCGCTTTTAGCGTTCAACAGTTCATAGTCTAAATGCTCTTGGTCTAAATACTTCGCCAGTTTTTCGGACTGAAGGATGGAAGTAGTCCCGATTAAAACTGGCTGCCCTTTTTCATGGCGTTCTTTTACTTCTTTCGCTACAGCGGTGTATTTATCGTGGATCGTTTTATAAATTCGATCCGGCAAATCAATGCGCTGTTTTGGTTTGTTCGTGGGAATTTGAATGACTTCCATATTATATACTCGAAGGAATTCTTGTTCTTCCGTTTTTGCCGTTCCGGTCATCCCGGATAAATACGGGTACATACGAAAATAGTTTTGGATCGTAATCGAGGCTTGCGTTTTGTTTTCTTCTGTAATTTCTAATCCTTCCTTAGCCTCGATAGCTTGATGAAGTCCGTCGCTTAACGTTCTTCCTTCCATAATGCGGCCTGTAAAACTATCCACGAGAAAAATTTTGCCGTCTTTCACAATGTAATCTACGTCGCGTTTAAACATGACATGGGCACGTACGGCTTGGATGACATAGTGGTACAGTATTTGATGTTCCAAGTCGTATAAATTGTCGATACCAAAGGCATTCTCCACTTTCTCAATTCCTTGATCGGTTAAGCTGACCGCTTTTGTTTCCGCATCGAAGGAATAGTCTTCTTCGTTTTTGAACTTTTTTGCCAATTGAGCTGCGATATAATGCAATTCAGAACTTGCCCTTACTTTGCCGGCAATGATGAGCGGTGTTTTTGCTTCGTCAATTAATATGCTGTCCACTTCGTCGATAATGGCAAAATGATAGGGGCGCTGCACTCGATCTTCTGCCCGGGTGACCATATTATCTCGCAAATAGTCAAAACCAAATTCTGTTCCGACGCCGTAAGTGATATCGGCAAGATAGGCCTGTTTTTTTTCGCTTTGCTCCATAAGCGGTAAATTTAATCCCACTGTTAATCCAAGGAATTCATGGATAGGGCCAATGATTTCGCGGTCGCGCTTTGCTAAATATTCATTGACGGTAATGACATGGACACCTTTTCCTTCCAAAGCTCGTAAATAGCTGGGAAGGGAGGCTACCAATGTTTTTCCTTCACCGGTAGCCATTTCGGCAATATTGCCTTCGGTCAATACAAGGCCGCCGATCAACTGGACATTGTAATGGCGCATGCCAAGAATTCGTTTGGCTGCTTCTCTGACTGTCGCAAAGGCTTCGATTTTAATATCATCAATCGTTTTTCCATTTAGCAGCTGTTGTTTAAACCAAATGGTTTTCTGCCGCAATTCTTGGTCTGAAAGCTTTTCAAACTCCGGTTCTATGTCATTGATGTTCTCAACTAATTTGTAATATTTTTTTAATCTTCTTTCGTTTGCATCTACCATATTTTTGATAAGTGAGATCATTTTGAGTACGCTCCTTGGAGAAAAATCCTAATCTTTATAATATTATCTTACCAAAATCAATGAGTTTTTACTATAAACACCATAGAATGGTAAAATAAAGATTAATATAAACGCCGTAGGTAGAATGAAAGAAATGAAAGAAAAATGGTATGAAAAGAATTTTTAAAGAATTTGATATAGATATTATGATCAATCCGTTTTATAATATTGAAGTTGAAGTGGTGGAAATTCTTTGTAGAAGGGATTTTCCAAACGAAAGTTTCAATACCGATTTTTGAAGATAATGACAAATTTTGCAATGAACTTTAGTTGCTTTTTTGGGCATGCTAAGAAAGAGGAGGTACGGCATGGTTTACCTTACCTTTGTGTTATGTTTTATCGCTTCGATTCTCCTTACTCCTTTAGCCAAGAAGCTAGCCATCGCGATTGGAGCTGTTGACAAACCTAATTACAGAAAAGTGCATCAGAAAATAATGCCCCGTATGGGTGGTTTGGCGATATTTTTAAGTTTTCTTATTGGACTTTTGGTTTTGCGTCCGCAAAATCCTTATAACTGGCCGATTATTACCGGAAGCTTTATTATTGTTTTAACAGGACTTTTGGATGACAAGTTTGAGCTCTCGCCAAAACTTAAGCTTGCCGGCCAGCTGCTAGCGGCTATTGTCGTGGTCGTGATCGGCGGGGTGCATGTAGAATTTATTAATTTGCCTTTTGGAGGCCAATTGGAATTTGGTTTACTAAGTGTTCCGTTAACCATTCTATGGATCGTCGGTGTGACCAATGCCATTAATTTAATTGACGGATTAGATGGACTGGCTGCCGGGGTTTCTTCGATTGGTTTAATTACCATTAGCTTTATGGCTTTTCTTAAAGGCGATGTGTACGTCATGAGTATTGCGCTCATTTTGCTTGGCAGTACTTTAGGTTTTCTGATTTACAATTTCTATCCTGCCAAGATTTTTATGGGAGATACTGGAGCTCTCTTTTTAGGATATATGATGTCAGTTGTATCGCTGCTTGGATTTAAAAATGTAACAGTTCTTTCGTTTGTCATCCCTGTTATTATTCTCGGGGTGCCAATTTCAGATACATTTTTTGCGATTATTCGACGTTTTGTTCATAAAAAGCCGCTCTCAGCGCCTGATAAATCCCATTTGCATCATTGTTTGTTGCGATTGGGGTACACACACAAACAAACAGTGTTGATCATTTATGCCATTTCAGCCATGTTTGGACTGGCAGCCATTATTTTTTCAATGGCTACGATATGGGGAGCACTTCTAGTTGGTGCTATTTTGATTATAGCAATCGAACTTTTTGTTGAAAGTGTTGGTTTAATCGGATCCGATTACCAGCCGCTATTGAAATTAGTTATGAGAAAAAGCAGATAATATGGAATTCTGCTCATTCCGCTTAGTGGAAAAAGAAAAGGGTGTCCTAAAGGCAAGGGCTTTTGGGACACCTTTTTTATCAATATAGGGGTTAAAAAACACTTTTGGTATTTGGTATAATGAGTAAGCTTCACTAAACTCGAAAAAGGTGTGGAGCATGGACGAGGTGAATGATACCGATGCCATTGGCCGTTTTCGTACCATTTAGATTGAGATGATCTGCATCTTGATGAACGGGTCATAAGATGAGTCATTTTCGTCTTAAAAAGTATTGGATGATCTGCGACATCGGAAAAAACAGTGTTTTTTCTCTACAAAAAAAGAAAATTCCCAACTATTGTTCGTTTTGGTTTTTTATAACGGGCTAAATGAGCAATGATACAGCAGCAATGGTCAGAAGCGGATCTGAAAATACCTTATAGAAATATTAGAAAAAGACTGTCGTATAAGTCTCCATAGAGGGTCTTCACGACAGTCTCTTTTTAGTTTTATTTAGTTAATACCTAATTGACGTTTTAAAATTCGTTTTGTCACTTCTAATTCAACATCGTCTAGTTTATAAATATAAGCACCGTTATTCGGGTCATGACCGTCAGTTCCCTTAAGGGTTAAGTGGTCGATTTTTAAGTCGCCTGATGTGCCGAAGCTAACTAGATCCTTCATCTGAGAAAATGTGAGGTTCGTTTTCATGTTTTGTCCGACTGCTTCGATTACGTCAGGATACTTAGTAATCGCATTGGCGGATTTAGCTTTATTTACAATGGCCTCCAAAATCATCTGTTGACGTTCGCCACGCATAATATCGTTGTCATGTTTTCTTGTTCTAGCCAATGCTAAAGCTTCTTCCCCGCTGAGACTATGAACCCCAGGCGTTAAATGGACAGGTGCTGTATCGGTTGAATTTTTTTCAGTGAAGGCATATGGTACTTTTACTTTCACTCCGCCTAAAGCATTCACTACATCCACAAAACCTTTGAAATTCATTTTGACATAAAAGTCTACCGGAACATCAAGCAAGTGTTCCACTGTATCAATTGTTGCCTTAGTTCCTCCATAGGCATGAGCATGGGTAATTTTTTGTTTTTCTCCAATAATGGGAATATACACGTAGGAATCACGAGGGATGCTTAACAGTTTTACACTATGATTTTGTCTATTTATTGTTGCGAGAATCAGAGCGTCTGATCTTGTCTTTTGTTTGAAATCGGGACTTCTGTCATCCACGCCTATGAATAAAATACTAATATTGTCCTTGCTTGGATCCACAGCTTTATCCCGTAAATCGGATTTTTCAACAGCTGGGTCATACGAATCGGTAAATACCGTTTCAGCTTTTTTATATAAATATGCTCCATACCCTGCCGCTGTAAATGCCAATAGAATGAAGGGGAGAAGTAGGAAGAACATGATTCTTCTTCTTCGTTTTCTCCGTTTTCTCCGTTCTTTGATTTGCTGTCTTTGTTCAGCCATACTATTTGCTCCTTTTGAAAATAATGAAGTAAAGCGAAATCAACAAATTTTTTCAAATTTCAACAAGTCTGCCACACTCCATTTTACTATGAAAAAGCTTTATTCGTAAATTATATTTTGTAGAAATCGGGCGAGCGACATGTTTATTTTTTTCACTTTCGAAAAATTTTGCAGAAAAACAGGCTTTTCTTTTTTGAAAGGAGGCCTATCCATACCAAACAGAAAGGCAAGCGGCAAGGCCAAAGTTTATAAAAGATTCCGTGTCTAATGAAATAGGACTTTTTTATCTGTGTTGGAAATAGAAAATAATGTCTGAACACACAGACTGGAAAGCTGTAGATCTAGAAGATGACGATCTGCACTTTTTGAATGAGTTTCTAGCAGTTAGATTAACATCTTGCAACTGAAAGTAGAGAGTTTCACCTTTTTTATAGTTCGATATCCTTTTCTAAATAAAGCACATCGCCTTCTGTAATGGCTGCCTGTCCATTCGTCAGCTCAGTCATCCATTTTTTGAACGTTTCTTTATTTCCTTCTTCGACAAATGTTTCAAAGGTGACGCGGTCCAAGTAATGAATATCTTTTATATCATAATCAGAAGTCCTAAGCTCATTTTCTACTTTTCCGAGAAAATGGTAATCCAATGTAGTTAGCATAACCCTTGTCAAAATTCGTTCGACAATGCCGGTATGGGTAAGACCCTCGGAGACAGATTTGCTGTAGGCCCGAATTAATCCGCCAGCTCCAAGCTTGATTCCACCAAAATATCTTGTAACTACTACGACTGTATCTTTTAAATTTCGTTTTTTGAGCACTTCCAGCATAGGAAAGCCTGCGGTACCAGTCGGCTCACCGTCATCATTCGCTTTTTGGATCTGATCATGCTCGCCGATCAAGTAGCAAGAGCAATTGTGAGTGGCATTCCAATGCTTTTTTTTTATTTCTGCAATAAAATCCATTGCCTCTTCTTCAGTTTCCGCTCGATTGACGTGGGCGATAAACCGTGACTTCTGTATAACAATTTCGTGTTCTCCATATCCTTTTACTGTGTAGTAATTAGAAAGCAAAGATCTCACTCCATCATGTTTCGTTTTCAGAAAAAGCGGGTATAGACACCCTTATGATATAGAAAAATTTTCTTTGTGCAAACGAAAAGCCTTTGAAATACAAATATAGAAAAAAATTTAATCTATTGGTAACCAAACTTTAATCCTATGCAAAATTTGACATGATATAATGGAATTGCCTTTAATAGAGTTTTTGTATTTGTCCATTGACGGGATATTTTGCTTACTTTTAGCAAGTCCAAGGATGCAGTTTGGACAGACATCCTTTGTTTTTTAAATCAGTAACCATGAGGAAGGTCTTCTCCATGTCATTAAAAAGCATCAAAACAGAAAAACTAGATGAAATATTAGATAAAATGATTTCTACTGTAACTCACAGCAAAGATGAAATCTTTGAAATCGGTGAACAGTGCAGGGTTGATTTAGATTCTGGATTGAAAGAACTGAAAGCAATTAAAGAAGAAGTAAAGCGAGCTCTTCAACAAGAAGAAGAATTTGAACATCAGGCTAAACAAGCGAGAAGAAGGCTTTCGGAAGTAAGCAAATTATTTCATACATATCCTGAAGAAGATATCCGAAAAGCTTATCAGTATGCCCATGATTTACAGGTGAAATTAATCCTGACTAGACAAAAAGAAAAGCAGCTGATGGAGCGCCGCGATGATTTGGAAAGACGACTTAAAAATTTGAAAAGCACGATTGAGAGAGCGGACCACCTTGTGGCTCAAATATCAGTTGTTTTGAAATATTTGACTAGTGACATGAAACAAATTGGCCAAGCGCTTGAAGATGCGAAGATAAAGCAAGAATTTGGCCTTAGGATATTAGAAGCTCAAGAGGAAGAAAAAAAGCGGCTTTCACGAGAAATTCATGATGGTCCGGCTCAGATGATGGCCAATGTCCTGATGCGCTCGGACTTGATCGAGAGAGTGTACAAAGAAAGAGGAGTCGAAGAAGCTTTAGTGGAAATCCGTAATTTAAAAAAGACGGTTCGCAGTGCGCTATATGAAGTCCGTCGCATCATATACGATTTGCGGCCGATGGCGCTTGATGACCTGGGCTTAGTTCCGGCACTGAATAAATTTTTAAGCACTCTAGAGGAATATAGTCAATCGATTCATAAAAATATGACCATCTGCTTTCAAAATATTGGGTTGGAAGTACGACTCCCTTCAAAGCTAGAAATCGCACTTTTTCGCCTGATTCAAGAAGCTGTTCAAAACGCGTTAAAGCATTCAAATGCCAAGGAAATTATTGTGAAGCTGGAAATAGGCAAGGAAAAGGTACTAGCGGTCATTAAAGATAATGGCCAAGGGTTTGATATTCGAGAACGAAAATCAAATTCATTTGGGATTATTGGCATGAAGGAGCGAATAGAACTCTTGGAAGGTGAGTTGAACATTGATTCGAAGCCAGGGAAGGGGACCGTTGTGAAGATAAGCGTTCCAATCCATAAAAAGGACTAGAATATTGGTCCTAAAGAGGTCCTTGAAAAAAGATATTTAAGAAATGACAATATGGAACAAGGAAATAAATCGTCGAAATAGAAACTAAATTGAAAAAGAGAAATTGCTTGTTCATATAAGGGAGGAGAAATAATGGCAACGAAGATTGTCATAATCGATGACCATCAATTATTCCGTGAAGGAGTAAAACGAATACTAGAGTTTGAAAAATCCTTTAAGATCGTTGCTGAGGGGGACAACGGATCAGATGTGCTTGAGATTGTAGAAAAATACAAACCCGATGTGGTATTAATGGATATAAATATGCCGGGCGTAAATGGGGTAGAAGCAACGAAACGGTTGGTGGATGCCTATCCAAAGACGAAAGTGATCATTTTATCTATTCATGATGATGAAAATTATGTAGCACATGCTTTAACATCGGGAGCGAGAGGCTATCTTTTGAAAGAAATGGATGCGGATGCTCTTATTGATGCTGTCAAGGTTGTGGCGGAGGGTGGATCGTATTTGCACCCAAAAGTCACACATAATTTGATTGCTGACTATCGTCGACTCACGTCCAGCGATAGAAAAAAAGGATTTCAGCAAGGCGAAGTGCGGAGGCCCTATCATCTATTAACGAAACGCGAATGTGAAGTCCTTCAGCTGCTAGCGGACGGAAAAAGCAACAGGGCCATAGGCGAGGCATTGTATATCAGCGAAAAAACAGTAAAAAACCATGTAAGTAATATTTTGCAAAAAATGAATGTGAACGACCGTACACAAGCAGTTGTGACCGCAATTAAAAGAGGCTGGGTAGAAGTGCGCTAAGGGGGTCTGACCCCTTTAGCGTTTTAAAGCGGTGCAATGATTCATCTATGCTTGTTCCGGCGGGCGAAATCGACGAAACGAAATTTGTCTAATCGGTGGCGCGATTCGGTATATTGGAAGAGAGTCGCATCTTCCAAATAGACATAGTTTTTCACCACCACAATGTGATCGTAGTCTTTTATATCCAAAAAGCGGCTATCTTCCTCTGTGCATGGCTCTACCACAATTTCTTTTTTAGCAAAACTGATGGCCAATCCCAATTCATTTTCTAAATATTCATATATGGAGTGTTCACAAATTTCTTTCGTAAGCAGCGGGACATATTGTTTGATGAAAAAGTCGCGATCCAATATCACCCGTTCGCCTTTAATTTCACGAGCGCGAATGACTTTCCACACTTCTGTTTTTTCGGAAACATTCAATTGTCTCGAAAGCCATGGATCTGGATGAATAAGTCCGATGTCATACACAATCGTTCGGGAGTTTCCCCCAAGCGAATCTTGAAGTTCTTTGAAGCTCACTAAACCGGAGATCGGGAAGCTCATTTTCGGTGTATCCAACACGATGGATCCTTTGCCGCGTATTTTTTGGATTAATCCGTTCTGTGATAATAAGTTGAGCGCTTTTCGAATGGTCTCTCTTGATGTTTCATACAACTCGGAAAGTTCGTTTTCTGATGGCAGCGTATCCATTGGTTTATAAACCCCATTTTGAATTTTATCTGCCAGCTCCTGATAAATTTGCTTATATTTATTATTTCTCATAGTATCACCTGTTGACCATTGTAACATATAAGAACTTGTGTGATCATCCTTTGGAAGAGATGGAAAAAGTAAAGCGTCCACTGATCAAAGCGGTACTATGAAAAGGATAGTAAAAAATGAGATCAAAAACAAAGCTTTTTATCATTTTACGGATGATGAAAGGAGAAAGCGATTTGTTTAGCACTTCTATTCTTCCAAAAGGCGGAAAGACCATCTTTGAGGATACGATCTTTTCATTGTTAAAGGAAAAACGTAAAATAAGATGGAGGGCAAGAGAATGAACTTTTGGCAATTGGGGAATGAAGGTTTGGCGAGGGACAACAGCCCAAATGCCCAATTGGTTCAACATTGCCACAAATGACAGCCATATTGGAAAACATAAATGTAATGTCGAATGGAAACCTAAAAATAATTGGGTTGGATGATGGAGCAATCAAAAAAGGAGATGGATCACTATGGTACAGCAAAACAAAAAAATGAATGTAGAGAGCTTTAATCTAGACCATCGTAAA